>CABTZC010000185.1 GCA_902489185.1 uncultured Brevibacterium sp.
AACTGGAGTGGCCGGTTTGATTGCCACCGAGGCTTGCGCCCCCAAACGACGCAGTTCCCGCGCCAAACGCACGGGAGCGGCGGCGGCTTCGAGGTGGAACGTCACGGATTCGCACCCCATTTCTGCGTACACGGGTGCGTTACGGTCGGCGTCGGCAATCATGAGGTGCGCGTCGATGGGAACGGGTGAGACGGCCTTGATGCGTTCAACCACGGGCGGGCCAAAAGTGAGATTTGGTACGAAGTGGTTATCCATGACATCGACGTGGGCCATGTCGGCGTTGCTGATGCGCTTCAGCTCGGTTTCGAGGTTAGCGAAGTCGGCAGAAAGAATAGAAGGGTGAATGTGCACGGCTCAGTCTTTCTTGAGAAGGGCTAGGAACATTCCGTCGGTCGAATGGATGTGTGGCCACAGTTGCACCACGCGGCCAGAAGCGACGGTTGCTGATTCAAAGGTTTCCGCCGGTTTTCCGGACAGTTGGGCCACCACCTCGGGGGCGTCCATGACCGTCACCGGCTGTTTCTTTACGATGTCTTCGACCACCATCAGGGTTTCTGCCACGTGCGGTGAGCAAGTGGTGTAGGCGATGACCCCGCCAGGTTTGGCAGCTTCGATTGCGGTGCGCAGAAGATCGCGCTGCACTCCCCCGAGCGCACCGATGTCGCTGGGCTTGCGGCGCCACCGGGCTTCCGGACGACGTCGGAGCGCGCCGAGGCCGGAGCACGGTACATCGACCAGCACCCTGGCGTAGGTGTTGGGGTGGGCTGCCGCGAAATCGCGACCGTCGTCGTTGACTGCCTGCACGTTGTCGAACGCGCGGGTGGAGTCTTTCACGAGTTCCGTTCGGTGTGCCGAGGCGTCGACCGCGTCCACCTTCTTGGCGCCCGCGTGCGCGGCCAGCACCGAGGTCTTTCCTCCCGGACCTGCGCACAGGTCGAGCCATGGGTCGGAAGGGTCTTCGTGGGCTTCCGCTTCCACGAGCGCCAGGGCGACGAGCTGTGATCCTTCGTCTTGAACGCGGGCGTGCCCGCTAGCGACGGCGTCCACGTGGGCGGGGTCCCCGTGGGTGAGAGTTACACCGATAGGCGAAAGCTCGGTGGGTTCGCCGTGTTTCTGGGCTACCTGGTCGCGCGTTCCGTCCAAAACGGATAGGCACACCCGGGCAGGCGTGTTGTGGGCTTCGAGTAGTTGTGTGAGTTCCTCGGCGCTTCGGCCGTTGGCCACAAGTGCTTGGCGAAGCGACCGGATGATCCAGGCCGGGTGGGATGTGGAGATCTCCAGGCGTTCGTCCTCACTGAGCCCTTCGGTGACGTCTTCGAGCCATTCGTCACGGGACTTTTCCGTGATCCTGCGCAGGATCGCGTTCACGAATCCGGCGGCGCGGTTTGCAATCTTCGTGTCAGCGTTCTTGCTGATCACGCCCACGGTTTCAGAGACGGCAGCGTGATCTGCCACGCGCATGGCCAGGATTTGGTGGGCACCCAAACGCATTGCGTTGAGCACGGCGGCTTCGATCTGGTCAACGGGGCGATCAGACACTTTTTCGATCACCGCGTCGTAGAACCGGCGGGCACGCAGGGTTCCGTACGTCATTTCCGTACACATGGCCGCATCGGGCCCACTCATGCGTGTGCGTTCAAGTTTGGCGGGCAACAGCAAGTTCGCATACGCATCGTTGAGGTCCACATCGCGCAAAACCTCCCACGCGATCACTCGGGGGTTCGCCTTGGGGCGTTCGCGGTGGCCTTGAAATTTCTTACCACCTCGGCCGCGCTTTCCACCAAAGTCTTTACCACCTCGGCCCCGGCCCTCTGAACCACGACCTCCGCGCGAGCCACGCGAGTTGTTCCTACGATCTGATGCGTCTGTCACGTTACTGTCCTTCTACGTCAAACACGGCGTTGGCGTTGCCGCGCACAAAGTCGTGGGCGTCCATCATGGGTTTTCCAAACGGCTGGATGCGTTCTACCCGCACCGCGGTGGTTCCCGTTCCGATGAGAATCTGGCCGTCGTGTTCGCGGATCTCCCCTGCCGGAACGTGGACCTGGGTTTCGCTGAGTCCGGCGAGTTTGGTGCGTTTGCCGTCGATCGTTGACCACGGTCCGGGCATGGGTGACACGCCGTGGCTGCGGGCCACGAGTTCGCGGGCTGGCAGCGCGAAGTTCAGGTGCGCGTCTTGCGAGCTGAGTTTGGGTGCGTACGTCGCTTCGCCTGTTTGTGGTTTCAGGGTGGCGTCGCCGTTTTCGAGTCGTGTGAGCGCTTGTGTGAGTTGCTGTGCTCCGGCGTGGGCGAACTCTTCGAGCATGTCGCCTGCGTCCTTACTGGGTAGCGGGTATTCGCGTTGGTCCAGCACCGGCCCGGTGTCCATGCCCCGGTCCAGTTGGAACACGGTGAGACCGGTTGTTGTGTCGCCGTTGATGAGCGCCCATTGAACGGGTGCGGCGCCACGGTAAGCCGGGAGCATAGAAAAGTGCAGGTTGAACCAGCCGTGCGTGGGTAGCGAAAGCGCGTTGTCTTTGAGCAACGCCCCATAGGCCACAACGGCTCCGGCGTCTGGTGTGTACTGGGCGATGCGTTCACACACTTCGTCGTTGACCTGTGACGCTTCGATCACGTCGATTCCAGCGTCAAGCGCCGCGGTCTTGACGGGGCTGGGGGTCATGATGCGTTTGCGTCCCACCGGCGCGTCGGGTCGGGTAAGCACTGCGACCACGTTGTGGTGTTCACGCAGGGCGTTGAGTGCGGGCACTGCGACGGATGGGGTTCCAGCAAAGACGATTCTCACGCCCTCCATGCTACAGGGCGTCGGGGTCGTCTATCCGGATGCGGGGGGCGGGCTTGCCGTGCATGATCGCCGAGGTGGTGATCCGCTTGAGAAGATCCGTCACCTGGGCGGACGCGTGTCGGTCGATACCGATGACGGAGGTGATAGTTGCGTCGTCGTCTGTGCTGTTGCGTGTGTAGTGCGAGCGGGGCGGTCCTTCGCGTTCTTCGAACAGTTTCACCCCGTCGATGCTGTTGAGCTGCTCCAGGGTGTGGTCGACGACGGCGCGTGGCCCAGAAATTTCGCCGGTCCGCACTACGGGCGGCATGCCCAGTTCCTCGCGGATCTCCAGTTCATGCTGAGCCCACCCCACGGGGTCGTAGTGGACCAGGGTGCGGATGATGTCGGGGTTTTCGTCCAGGACTAGAACGCGCCCGGGTGCGGGACGAACCAGGTTCACGGCTCGCATGCGGCGGGCGATTGCGGTTTGGGTAGAGCGCAAACTGGGGCCGGGCCACAGCGTGTCAAAGAGCAGTGCCAGAGCGTACCCGCCTTCCGTGTACGGCTCTGCCCCGGTGGTGGCCACAACGATTTGAGGTTCGGGGTCCACACGCGCCACAATCCGGTCACCGCCACTGCGCACAACAGGCACGCCGGGGAATGCGCGCCCCAGCTCGTAGTGGACGGTCTCTAAACCTTGTCCGGCCGAACGGAATCTGGTCGACCCGCATTCGCATGTCACCTGGTCACTCCGGTTCCCACACGCTGAACACGCAAATGGGCCGGTCACGCTGGCTGCCTTGATGGGTGCTCCACACGAGCAGCGCACGGTTTCCCGGAACCGTTCACACACGACCAGCGTGATGTACCCGGTACGTGGTACTTGCACCAGCACCGGACCCACAAGCCCCTGGGTCTTGGCGCGGCCCAGGGCCTGGCGCATGAGATCGAAGGCCCGTTCGGGAAGCGAAGAGAAGTCGGCGATTGACCGAGTGAACCCCGAGTCAAGGACAATCGGCGTGAGCTCCCGTACCCGTGGGCGTGGCAGCGTCACGTCACCCATCCACCCCGCGTCCACTAAGCGTTGCACGTCGACGCTACGCGCATGGTCAACGAACAGGGTGGCCACCTGCGTCTGCGCGACACGTTCACACACGACGGCTCTGGCATGGCAGTAGGGCGCCCTGGGTTCGATGAACGCGTCCTCGTCGTCAAAACACATAACGATGAGACCCAAATCCGGCATGGGAACATACGCACTGGCACGAGTACCCACCACCACGCGCGCCTTCCCGGTCGCTGCTTTCACCCAGGCCGACCAGCGTGCTTGCGGGCCTTGTTCGTGTGTGAGTGTCACGGCAGCCGGGCCCAGCATCGACGTCACGGCTTCGACACTGGACTGGTCGGGCACCACGATGAGCACGGAGCGGTCAGCTGCGACGACCTCGGCGGTGGCCCGCAGGGCGGCATGCACCCATCCCCGTCCGGGCTGCTCCCCCGGCGGCACCGCGAACGCGGCCCTGGGCCCGGGGGCCTGCGCGTCTGACCGCACCCATGTGCGCAAGGCCGTGAGGAAGTCGGTTTCGCTGTCGCCTATGGGCGCGGGGAGCTTGGTGAAGGTGGGGCTCGCCGAGGTGTTCGCCCCTAACGCTGTCTTCTCACCGCCCGCGTGGCGGGGTGGGATGGCAAGCCGGACCACGTCCGGAACGGTTCCCGCGTACTTGTTCGCAAGCGAGGTACACAGTTCGAGCAGTTCGGGCGTGAGAACCGGCACGGGTGATGTGACGCGCTCCAAGGCGTGGAGTTCGCCGTCGTGGTCGGTGGTGTCCGTGCGCGCCACGATGAACCCGCTCATGAGCCGGCCGGAAAACTTCACGCGAACCCGCGCACCCGGCCTGGCTTCGGCGTGCAGGGTGTCGGTGACCGCGTAGTCGAACGTGCGCGCTAAGTG
>CABTZC010000186.1 GCA_902489185.1 uncultured Brevibacterium sp.
GTTCACGAATCAACGTGGTTGGGCTTGCCAGCGGAATGGGTGTTCTCATGCAAATGGCCCTCACCCAGGTGGTTGCTGTGAACGCGAATGTGCCGGGGTGGGCCGACCACGTGGACGAACTCATTGAAGACGGTGCCCACACAATTGTCAGTGGTGTTCCTTCAGTGACCAACGAACTTCTCACAGCGGCCCCGGCCGATACTGTTCTTACTGCTCCAGGACCGGTCTCTTTGCTCGCCGCGATGGCCGTGTTTGACCCCGAGGTAGAGGTTCAAACCAGCAGGGACGACATGCGGGAGGCAATCAAAGGAACCCGGGAAGGCGTGATCACTCGCCCGCACCCAGAAGGACCGTTTTTGTCCGAGGACGGTGAAACGCGAGCCGCTTCCGAATCGTTGTCTGAAACGGTTCTGGCGCTCGTGGAGTCCTTAAACCGCGAACATTCAGCGGAAATCATCACCCTTGTGACAGGCCGGGACGTCCAAGCCACCGGGCTCGTGGCCACGGTCGCCCAGTTGAAGACGCAGTACCCGGGGGTGCGCGTGGATGTCATTGAAGGCGATGTGCCCGAATGCATCGTGGCTGTTGGGTGCGAATAACGATGCCTGGACCAGCAGACACCCTGTTCGATCACTTCGTTCACACACGTGAGCAGAAGACCGCGTTTTCAAACCTGGGGCTGCACACAGTCGACCAGGTGCTGAGGCACGTGCCCCGAACCTACTTGTTCCCCGGTGAGCTCACACCCATGGAGGAACTCGAACCGGACACCACAGCAGTCGTTCTAGGCAAAGTCCTGTCCGTTGACTTGATCAGGCTGAGGGATCGCAAACGCTCGTTGACCAAGGTGAAGCTTGGCGGAAGGTACACGGCGGTTGATCTGACATTCTTCAACATGCCGTGGTTGGCAAAGAACCTCATACCCGAGCAAAACATCGCGGTTTCCGGGAAAGTGGTTGACACCCAGTACGGGCGGCAAATCAACCAACCCAGAATCCTGGACAGCAACCTTGAGTTAGACGACGGGGAGTGGGGCAAGGGTTCGGTGAGCATGCACCAGGAAATGCAGATGACCAAACCCATGCCCATCTACTCCGTCAAAGGAAAAACCAAACTGTCTACGGTCACCCGTGTGATCCACCGGATGCTCGACCGCTTGCCCCTGGAAGCGTTTGCAGACACCATGCCCCAACACGTGCGGAGTGAGATGGGGCTGTACTCGTACAAAGAAGCATTGGAAGGCATCCACCGGCCACGCGACAAAGCCCAACTTCAACAGGCGCGCGAATGGTTCGCGTTTGAAGAAGCGTTCGCGCTCCAAACTTACATGCTTAGCAACAAGCAGGTTCATGAAAAGGAAGCCGCTCCCACGCTCGCTGGGTCGGCCATGGGCAAGCTCGATCAGTTCGACCAACATCAGGCATTTGAACTCACCCGGTCGCAAAAACAAGCGGGCACAGAAATCTCTCGTGACCTGGTGCGCTCTACCCCCATGAACCGGCTTTTACACGGTGACGTGGGTTCCGGAAAAACACTCGTGGCCCTGCGAGCCATGTTGCAGGCGGTGGACTCTGGGTACCAAGCCGCTCTTTTAGCTCCCACTGAAATTCTGGCCACTCAACACGTGGGAAGTCTGCGCTCGCTGTTAGGTGAGCTCGCCTCGGACGGATTCACCGACGGAGTGCGAATCGAACTTCTCACCGGTTCCATGTCCGGGCGCGAACGCAAACGCGTGGCCACCGAACTTGCCGCCGGAATCGTGGACATTGTCGTGGGAACACACACGCTCCTGTCCGACACCACCATCTTCGACAAATTGGGACTCGTCGTCATCGATGAGCAGCACCGGTTCGGTGTTGAACAACGCGAACAGCTACGCGAAAAAGGCGGCGGAAAGGTTCCGCACACCCTCGTTATGACCGCAACCCCCATTCCACGCACCGTGGCGTTGACGGTGTATTCAGACCTGGACGTGAGTACGCTGCGGGAACTTCCCGGTGGCCCCAAACAGGTAAGTACCCACGTGGTTCCCATGTACGAAAAGCCCCGGTGGTTTAACCGCGTGTGGGAAGTGGTGTCTGAACAAGTGCAAAGAGGGCACCAAGCGTTCGTAGTCACCAGCCGGATTGACTCCGAAGAAGACCCAGATGCTGCGAACGAAGGCGGGTCATCGGGCGGGGATGCCGGGGAGACTGGGGGCTCTGACGCAGGGCGGCCTCGGCTGTTAGGGGTGGAAGAGCTTGCTGACAAACTGCGGTCCCACCCGGAGTTACAAGACGTGCGCATCGAGACCTTGCACGGCAAATCGGAACAAGACGTGAAAGAAAC
Source organism: uncultured Brevibacterium sp. (assembly GCA_902489185.1). Lineage (GTDB taxonomy): Bacteria > Actinomycetota > Actinomycetes > Actinomycetales > Brevibacteriaceae > Brevibacterium. Next base: position 2,329 of record CABTZC010000186.1, read on the forward strand.
CGCCATGCAGCGGTTCAAAGACCACGAGTTCGACGTGCTGGTAGCCACCACGGTGATTGAAGTGGGGGTGGACGTCCACAACGCCCGCGTCATGGTGGTGTTCGACGCTGACCGGTTCGGAGTGGCGCAACTCCACCAGCTCCGAGGTCGCGTGGGGCGTGACGGAAAACCGGCCATGTGCTTTTTTGTCACCCAGAACCGCGAAGACTCCGAATCGAGAGAACGGCTCGAATACGTGGCCTCGACAACGGACGGATTCGCGCTGGCAGAGTACGACCTCAAAACTCGCAAAGAGGGGGACGTTTTGGGAACGAGCCAGTGGGGTGCGGCACGCCTGCGCTTTGTGTCCATCAAAGACGAAAACCTCATTATGACAGCCCGCAACGCAGCCCAGGGTGCTCTTCAGGATGATCCGCAACTCGCCCAAAGTCCAGCGCTCGCGTTGTACCTCACCGACATTATGCAGATTGAGGCATAAATGCGCGTCATCGCTGGAAAATACAAGAGCCACGCACTCACCGCGCCACAGGGCGCGGACACTCGACCCACCTCGGACCGGGTACGCGAATCCCTCTTCGCAACCCTTGACATGCTGGGCATGATTGACGGTGCGCGGGTCCTGGACTTGTTTGCCGGTTCCGGTGCGCTGGGAATAGAAGCGCTTTCCCGAGGTGCCAGTGACGCTGTGTTTGTCGAAAAGGCTCACCGCGCTGCGGTCACCGTGAAGAAAAACCTGGCAGCGGTAGGGGAGAAGCGCCTGGTTGTGCAGGGGGATGCAACAGCGCCCGCGGTGACGGGAGAGTTTGATCTGATCCTGGCTGACCCTCCATACCCCCTGGACGAAACTGCTATTACGCGGATGCTCACACGGGCAGAAGCGTTGCTCAAGGACGACTCCTCGCTCATTGTGCTGGAACGGTCCGCACGCTCGCCGCAACCAGAAGCACCAGAGGCTCTGAACCTGTATAAATCAAAAACATACGGGGAAACTGCCATCTGGATGTACGAGCGGGCTAGGATTTAGGGCATGAAGGTAGTGTGCCCTGGATCATATGACCCTGTTACTCGCGGACACATCGACATTGTGGCGCGGGCGGCCCGCCTGTTCGACCAGGTGGTGATCGCCGTCGTTCACAACCCCAACAAAAACGGGACGTTCAGCGTGAGCGAAAGGCTCGAACTCGTCAAGGCCGGGTTACAGGAAGACCCAAGAACCACCTCGGCCGGCAACATTGAATTTGACGACGTCCCCGGCGGGCTCCTTGTGGACTACTGCGAATCCATTGGGGCAGTGGGCGTGGTGAAAGGAATCCGTTCCGGTACGGACTACGCGTACGAACTTCCCATGGCGCACATGAACCGGCACCTCAAAAACATTGAGACCATCTTCATTCCCGGTGACCCTCTGTACGAACACATTTCCAGTTCGCTTGTGCGCGAAGTTCACTCGCTGGGTGGCGACATTGAAGGCCTGGTTCCCGCCGCTGTGCTTGAAGCACTCAACGAACGGGCGAACAAGTAAGCAGGGGTGCGAGTTGAATATGCAGGGACGCGTTCGGTAAACTGGTCAATCGCGTGTCAGTCGGGACCGCTTCCGTCAGGAGGGTGAGGCGTGAAAGAGCTTGTATTAGATCTTCGCTCGCTTGGGCTCTTCAAGAAACCTGGTGAGTGGATCAAGCACACCATGACGGTAGGCGCCCCGGAAGACCTGCGGAACGAAATGATCGGAGTCCCCACGGGTGACCCCCTGGACATTGAGTTGCAACTCGAAAGTGTCGACGAAGGCATTTATGTCACCGGCACCGTGAGCGCAACAGCCAAAGGACAGGACGCCCGGACGCTCGAAGACATGACGTTGCCACTGAACGTGGATATAACCGAACTCTTCGTGTACGACCGGCCCCAAGAGGACGAAGACTCGTACGAGATTGAGAACGGAATGCTCGATCTTGAACCGGCAGTCCGCGATGCTCTGGTGATGAGCTTGCCCTTCAGGCCACTGAAGTCTGGAGAAGAAGGTGAGTTTCACTACACCGTGGGTGACGTGGAGGAACCGGTTGATGATACCGATCCGCGATGGTCTACACTAAAGAGTTTGTTGACTGAAGAGAAAGAGAGCTAGACGTGGCTGTTCCAAAGCGAAAGATGTCGCGCAGCAACACCCGCCACCGTCGTTCGCAGTGGAAGGCAAAGGCACCTGCCCTTGTTAAGACTGTGGAGAACGGTCGCGTTGTGTACTCGCGCCCACACCAGGCCCGCGTAGTTGAAGACTCCGCAGGTACCCCGCTGTTCCTTGAGTACAAGGGACGCAAGGTAGCTGACGCCTGAGCGACTACCTATGAGCGAACTTAACAAGCGTCTCGGGGTCAACATTGACCCCGA
>CABTZC010000187.1 GCA_902489185.1 uncultured Brevibacterium sp.
AACCAGCCGCCTGCAAAGGCTTCTTCAGTAGCTTCTGGCTTGTCCCAGTACCCCAGGCACAGTTGCGGTGAGCGGTAGAGAATTTCACCCTGCTCACCGGGGGCAACGTCGTTACCTTCGGGGGCTGCCAAACGGGTCTCGACGAACGGTACCGGACGGCCAGCGAAATCGGGACGTTCATCGTGCTCTTCAGGACGCAGAACGATCGCCAGCGGACCAAGTTCAGACTGTCCCATGCAGTTGTAGAACCCCAGGTTAGGCAGAGTTTCGCGCAGTTGTTTGAGGATCGGGCCCGGCATGATTGACGCCCCGTACATGGCGCGCTTCAGGCTCGAAAGGTCCCGGGTCTGCAGATCTGGGTGGTGAGCAATTGCGACCCACACAGTTGGTGCTGCGAAGAACGACGTGATCTTTTCACGCTCAATAATTTCGAGCAGCTGACCGGTCACTGGCGCCGGCACGATGATGTTGAACGACCCCTTCATCAATGAAGGAATGAGCAAAACGTGCATCTGCGCGGAGTGGTACAAGGGCAACGCGTGTACCCAGCGGTCGGACTCTTCATGGTCCAGTGTGAGCAATGATGACTGGTATTCGGTCAACAGTGCTCGGTGTGTCATGATTGCCCCCTTGGGTAGGGACGTTGTTCCCGAGGTGTATAGCAGCTGCGCAACGTCGGTGTCGACAACGTCGAACTCGCCAGGCTCTGACGGTTCCACCTCGGTCTGTTGCGCAACTTCCAGGAGGTTGGTGAATGGAACAACTTCTACGTTTTCAGCTTGTGCCGACTGCACGTGGCGGATGAAATCCTGCCCCACGTAGATCCGCTTAGCACCCGAATTTTCCAGCATGTACTCCAGCTCTTCACGCGTGAGCTGATAGTTGATTGGCACGTGGATCAGTCCTGCACGGGTACAGGCCAAAAACAGGATGGCAAACAGATCGCTGTTTTTATCGAAAGCAGCTACCCGGTCACCCTTTGAGAGTCCCTGGCTAACCAAGTGACGAGCCACAGCTGTCACTGCGGATTCGAGCTGGGTGTACGTCCACGTACGGTCAGCGAAAACGATCGCGGTCTTGTCCGGCACGCGTGCCGCTGAACGGCGAATGACGTCGGAGATCGTACTGCGGTTTACTGATGTGATTGAAGTCATAAAAAGAATCCAACCATCTCATGCTCACGAAACATAAATGATGACAGAAATTTCATACCTTGAGACGGAGACTTCGGAGCGGTAAAGCATCGGCCTGGGTTGACATATGAAAGAGTGGAGATATGACACACGCGACACTTGGCGACATCATCGCGCACATCGAAGAACTGTGGCCCACATCGTATGCCGAGTCCTGGGACTCCAACGGATTAGCATCCGGAGACCTCACGTCTCGTGTGTCAACAATTCTCATGGCACTTGACCCCATGGACGCGGTCATTGACGAAGCGATTGCGCTCGACGCCGATCTGCTGTTTACCCACCACCCGCTCTTGCTTCGCGGTGTCACCAGCGTCGCATCTCACACACTGAAAGGCGGGGCACTGACACGTCTCATCTCACATGGGATTGCGCAGTACAACGCACACACTAACGCCGACTCAGCTAAAGGCGGCGTATCCGACGTGCTCGCAGACATGCTTGAACTTTCAGACCGGCAGCCAATCACCTCGGGCCCCAATCACCCAGACGGCGTTGGACTGGGGCGTGTTGGCAACCTCCCACAACCTCTGACCGTCTCAGAGCTTGCCCACACCCTTGCCCGCACAACGCCAGCGACTCACACGGGAATCCGCGTTGCCGGAGACCCCAACGCCGTTGTTTCACGCGTGGCTGTTCTAGCAGGTTCCGGTGACTCGCTCTTTGATGAAGTCCGGGCTCACGGCGCCGAGGTGTATATCACCTCTGACCTGCGCCACCACCCGGCCACCGAAGCCCGGGACACGGCACACCGCGGCAACAACACGCCCCACATCATCGACGTCGCACACTGGGCTGCCGAATCCCCCTGGATGCGCATAGCCGCCACTCAGTTGGGGGAGAGGCTCAAAGAAGATGGGTTCAACGTCGATATTCACGTCTCCACCATCCGCACTGACCCGTGGGATCTCCGTATTCCTGCCCATGATGACGCCGAAGGAGAGGACCGCCATGGAACTCACAGCTGAACAGCACACTGCGATTCTTGAGTGGATTAGGGTTTCGACCCAGTTGCGCAAGAACAGGGCAGATGCGCAACAAAAGACGCTGAAAGAAGAACTCAGCGCGTTGGTGGCTCAACACAAAGAGCAGACAGGCAAAATTGCTCAACTGAACGCTCACCGTGAAGCAGTTGAGAAGCAGGTACGCGCATTGAGCGCACAGAGCACAGATCTCGAATCGGAAATCCGTGAACGTGAAGACCGGATGAACGACGGGACCGGGCTCACATCGAGCGACCTGGTGGCAATTGTGACAGAAATTGACGGGCTCAAAGCCAAACTGCAGCGCACGGAAGACCAACACCTCGCAGCCCTGCAAGAAGAAGAGCGCCTCACTTCCGCGATTGAGACTGCAACCGAAGAAGGTCACGCAATTGCCGCCCGAGGTAAAGAACTCCAAGAAAACCGCTCCCGCACGGCCGCCAAGCTCGACGCAGAAGCCAAAGAACTGTCGTCCCAGCTCTCCGGACTGGCATCGAACATGGGTGACTTTGGTGCCCAGGTGGCTCAACGTGCCCAGGACGGACCCGGTGCTGCCACGTTGCGCGCTGGTAGTTGCGGTGGATGCGGTGCCGCGCTGAGCGGAACTGCTATCGACGCGCTATCCAACTCCGGTCCCTACGCCGTGGCTGAATGTGAGGAATGCGAAAGCTACGTTGTCAAGGAGGGCTGAAGCCTCACACCACAATCGTGATCTGCGGGTGCTCATACTCCACGGTGAATGCTTCCTTCAGCGCGTTGACCACGTCTTCCGCAGTTTTGGGCATGTCACCATCTCGATTGAGCAGGTATCGCGCCACTAAGCCACGCGTATGTTTCGCATTGTGTGAAACCGTTTTACGCACCCCGTCGGTCTCGGTAACAACCTGAACGGGAAGCGTGTTGGTACCCGGCCACGCACGCCGGTACACACCCGAACGGCAGTCGACGACGACCTCGGCACCCCATGCGTCATCCAAGACAGGCGTCAGCCGTTTCCTCCACCACGTAGCCAACTTTGGCGTCATCGAGTAACGATACGCAGGAATGCGGTCACAAGCGTTGACGACACCGAACAAGGCGCTACTGATGAAAACCGCGTTCAACCGGTCCTCGTGGGTCACCGTGTCCGCGTTCAAAGCCGTGTAGAGCACACCCGTGTATGTGTTGATGGCTTGCCCCGCCGAGGTCGTAAAAATTTCCGTATTACGCTCAACTTCCGGAGCTAACCGTTGGCTCACACCTAACTCTTCCCAGCCACGTTCGCGCGATGAAATCTCCATGAGCGTGTCGCACATGTGTGCGCGATCCTGGGTCAACTCTGGGAAACACAACTGATCAAGCGACAGCGAATCACCGTGGTCATGGGGCGTCTTGGACTCAGATGGCGGCAGCAGAATAATCACACGTCGATCCTAAGGTAAAATATTCGGCTGGACAGGTCGCGGGACGACTACGTGAGAACGAGGAACGTCCGGGCTCCACAGAGCACGGTGGTGGGTAACGCCCACCCGGGGTAACTCGCGGGAAAGTGCCACAGAAAACAGACCGCCACATATGTGGTAAGGGTGAAAAGGTGGTGTAAGAGACCACCAGTGTTCCAGGTGACTGGAATAGCTTGGTAAACCCCACCGGGAGCAAGATCAGACAGACAGCGCAGGTTGCTCGCTTAGCTGTCGGGTAGATCGCTTGAGCGCCGTGGCAACACGTCGCCTAGATAGATTGTCGTCACGTGGACGCGGGTAACTGCCCCACGTACAAAACCCGGCGTATACGCGGCCTGTCCCTTACACCGTTCGTACCGGTAGGTCACGCGTGCTGACGGGCATACATCGCGGCCCCCACGATCCCGGCGTCATTATGTAGCTGCGCGGTGACAACGGGTACCGGAGAATCAATGAGGTGGAGCCACGAGGCGTGCTGGGACGAAATCCAGCCGCCCACAATGATGAGCTCCGGATTTGTTAGCAGAATGATCTGGTCGAGGAATTTTTGAAGACGCTGCGCCCACTCAACGTAGGAGAGACCTTCACGGTCTTTTGTGGAAACAGAAGCGTAACGTTCACCGTTCTTACCGTCGACCGTGATGTGTCCGAGTTCCGTGTACGGGTATAACTCCCCGTGGGTAAACAGCGCAGATCCGATCCCTGTTCCCAGCGTGAGCATGAGAACTGATCGATCCTGAGCATGAGCGCCTGCCCCAAATCGCATTTCGGCGAGCCCGGCGGCGTCGGCATCGTTGAGAAACAGACATTCCGCACCAGTGACAGATGAGAAGACGTTTGCCACGTCTTCACCTACCCACGACTGGTCCAGGTTGCCTAAGAAGGTGACTTTTCCTCTGCGGATTGACCCGGGAAAAGCAAGCCCGATAGGTAATGATCGTATGCCGTCTGGAACTTGGAGACGTGAAAGTTCCTCAAGCTGATCTAAAGCATGACCTACTGCTTGAG
>CABTZC010000188.1 GCA_902489185.1 uncultured Brevibacterium sp.
GATGGATGACGGTTCCCTGGCGTGCGTGTTCCCAAGGATTGGTGCCATGCTGGTCTACCCACCAGAATCCCGGATCAACCAACTTCAGTATGAGCGGTTACTTGAGTACTTCGATACCGGTGACCAAGACATCAGCCACACCATCAATGAGTACCAAGCAACAGAACACCAAACTGCACGCCGCTCTGAAACTGGGGGTACTCACAGCGCAGGACAGGTGTTCACAGGTGACACCTGCCCATGGGAGCCCAGCGAAGAACCGCCACCGTTTTAGTGAGCCAAATCGATGGAGGCTGGTTTGATCGGGAGTCCTTGCTACTGCTGTGCTTACTTCTGTCGGGCTTTCATGCGTGGATTCTGCTTGTTAATCACGTAGATACGACCTTTGCGCTTAACAACCTGAGCGCCTTTTTGGTTCTTGATGGATCGCAGTGATGCTCGGACCTTCATGGGTAGCTCCTCTGGTGCTAGTAGTCCTCGTGGACAGTCATAAAAAATGTCGAAAGCACACTCTAGGGCGCTCGGCTGCGATTGTATAATGCCTGGTCACGCATGATATGAACACATATTGATTGGGCTCTTAGTCCCAGCGTCAAAGTCTCGCTAAGATCCTCGCCATGACTCTTCTCCCAGTCGTAGCCGTCGTGGGTCGATCGCCAGACGCCCGCTACCTCACCGCCACCGAGATCGCCCACAACCTCGGATACCGCTACACCCCAAGCCGACTACCCACACTCGGCGCAGGTCGAAGACATCCTTGGCTCCCTTTCGCGGCCAGACGTCGAACTACGCGCAGTCGTCGTAGCCGTTGAAGCCCGCGCACCCTCGCGTCACCTCGGGCATATGCGGAACCGTCATCCGCGTTGCAGGGTTCGTCAGACTAGTCAGCCGCCCCGGCATCACAGGCGTCGACCTTGACACCGCAGAACTCCGTGCGGTGCTCGACGCTGCCACCCTCACTGACTCCGAACTTCTCGACGGAGTCCACGCATGGGAAAAATACACAGACCCATTCCCTGAATGGGTACTAGGCCACTAGGCATCACCAGCCAAAGCCCAAGAGAAATATTATGGGTGGAGCAAGTTGCCGGAGCAATGCCTATTCGCTAAACAGGAGAACCCATGCTCACTCCAATTCAATTGATCTCACACGTAGGCGCTCGTTTTCAGACACCTTCCGGCGACCGGACTATCCGCTTTGGCGATAGCGCTGAGCAGGTGTGTGAGGTACTGGGGCAGCCCGAAGATGGCTCAACTGACAGCACACTCTACTTCCACGCTGCGTGTATCCAGGTGCATCTTGGCTCGAGCGGAGTCGAGTTCATGGAATTTGGAACCAACCCTACGAAAGACGGTGTCGACGTTGAGTGGGAAGGGCGCAACCTGTCGCGTATGAACGCTATTGAATGCGCTGAGATCCTCATGAAGCTCAATGATGGCGCCAGGATCGACGAATCGGAGGCTCCGGCCGGTTATGCCTTTGAAAAGCTCGGTCTCACCATATGGCAACCGTACGCTCTCCAGGACGCATTAGAGGGTTTGAAGGAAGCAGAGACTGACGGGGATGAGGACGAGCTGGAGTCCCTCAAAGAAGACGTCGACATGGCTGAATTCTTCGACTCTGTGGGTATCGGATCTCAGGAGTGCATGAAAGGCTATTTCTCGTAGGCCGGTGCCACACTAGCTCACCGATGCCTTAGCTCACAGGGCCAGTGAACTTCTCGCCCGGGCCCTTACCTGGCGCGTCAGGAATCGTCGATGCTTCGCGGAACGCCAACTGCAACGACCGCAACCCATCACGCAACGGGCGTGCATGGTGATCGCCAACCTCGGTCGACGCAGCCGTCACCAACCCCGCCAACGCCGTAATCAACTTGCGCGCTTCATCAAGATCCTGCAGGTCTCGCCCACTCGACTCAGGCGTGTCCTCAGCGAGCCCGCACTTCACAGCAGCCGCGCTCATGAGGTGTACTGCGGCAGAAGAAATAATCTCAACCGCAGGCACCTCTGCAATGTCACGCAACGCCTGCTGCTCGGCGTCGTTGCTGTCAATGCTGTTGCTGGCGCCGTTTTCATCTCCGGCGTTAAAGTCACTATTGTCAAAACTGTGGGTCGTCATGACCACAATAGTGACATACAAGCCCACATTTCTCTTTCTCGCTTCAGTTCGTGTATGCTGGAGCCTGTGCAAAGCGGAGTTTCACTCCCACCTTGGTTATTTTCAGTAGCCGGGTTACCACCATTTGAATAGAAGATATGTATATCTGTGTTTCAGATGGATGCGTTCGTGCGAACGTTCATGTGGGCTCCCTTTGTGCAAAGGGGGCCTTTTTTGTGCCCCACTCGTGAACAATCATCTTGAGAAGGAGCAACACATCAGCGAGCCGCGTATTAACGATCGCATTCGAGTTCCAGAGGTTCGACTCGTCGGACCAAACGGAGAACAGGTTGGAATTGTCGCCATCAGAAAGGCACTCGACCTTGCTCGCTCGGCCGATCTGGACCTTGTAGAGGTTGCGCCTCAGGCCAAGCCACCTGTTGTCAAACTCATGGACTACGGCAAGTTCAAATATGAATCTGCCCAGAAGGCTCGTGAAGCTCGGAAGAATCAAGCCAACATGGCTTTGAAAGAAATCCGGTTCCGCCTCAAGATCGATGACCACGACTACGAAACTAAAAAGGGCCATGTCAGTCGCTTCCTTTCAGGTGGCGACAAGGTCAAGGTCATGATCATGTTCCGTGGACGTGAGCAGTCTCGCCCAGAAATGGGTATGAAACTGCTCAACAAGTTGGCAGACGACGTCGCAGAATTGGGAACTGTCGAATCTGCGCCACGTGTCGACGGACGCAACATGGTCATGGTCATCGCGCCGGTCAAATCGAAGGCCGATGCTAAGGCTGAAAGCCGTCGCGCAACCAAAGGCGCGAAGGGCACGAAGGCTGAAGTAAAGTCGCGGCGCGAACGCGCAGCTCAGGCTAAAGCCGAAGCACGCGAAGAAGCTTAAAGCTCTCACACAGCTGAATAGAAAACGGCGCTCACGAGCGTCGTCGATGTAAAACGTAAGGAGACGGCACAATGCCGAAGCAGAAGACCCACAGCGGTACGAAGAAGCGCGTGCGCGTTACGGGTAGCGGAAAAATCATGCGCGAAGGCGTAGGTAACCGCCACCTCGCTGAACACAAGAGCTCGAAGCGTAAGCGTCAGATCTCCCAGGACCAGGTGCTGGCACCGGGTGACGCAGCCAAGGCCAAGAAGCTTCTGGGTAAGTTCAAAGGCCGCTGACACGTACGTGGACCAAGCCACGCGCTTGGCTCACTACCGCTGAACACATTTAGATTTTTAAGGAGAACACGTGGCACGTGTGAAAAGGGCGATTAACGCCAAGAAGAAGCGTCGGGTAATTCTCGAACGCGCAAAGGGATACCGCGGTCAGCGCTCACGCCTGTACCGCAAGGCAAAAGAGCAGGTCATCCACTCACTGGTATACAGCTACCGTGACCGCCGCCAGCGCAAGGGTGACTTCCGTCGCCTCTGGATCCAGCGCATTAACGCTGGTGCCCGCGCAAACGGCATGACCTACAACCGTTTCATTCAGGGTCTCAAGGCCGCACAGGTTGAGGTTGACCGCCGCATGCTCGCTGAACTCGCAGTGAACGACCCAGCAGTCTTCACCTCGCTGGTCGAGGTTGCAAAGTCGGCTCTCCCAGCTGACGTCAACGCACCTAAGAACAACGCTGCATAAGCGCACACTAACTCAAAAGAAATCGGAGTGGACACCGCGTCCACTCCGATTCTTTTTATCCTTACCCCGCATCAAATAGAGTGAAGAACATGTCAGACGCCGCCCACCCCCACGCCACCAATCTCACCGGCCCGCCACTCACGCCCCAATCCAAGCGACTACGCGAAGCCGCCAAACTCACCAAACGCTCGTGGCGCACCAAAATGGGCCGCTTCATCGTCGAAGGCCCCCAAGCTGTCCGCGAAGCTCTCATCCACCAAGCCACCAACAAACCTCACCGCGCAACCGTTGGCGTAGAAGAAGGCCAGACCCGCCCCCGCCCCACCGGCGCCATCCTGGACGTGTGGGCCACCTCGGAAGCGGCAGAACGCCACCCTGACATCCTCGAACACGCCAAAGCCGCCAACATTCCCATTCGGGAAGCCACCTCGGCGGCCCTTGCCGAACTCACCGACACCGTCACCTCCCAAGACATCGTCGCCATCGTCGAACACATCGACACCGAACTCCCACAGGCCATCACGAAAGACTCCAAACTCGTCGTGGTCCTGTCCCAAGTGCGCGACCCCGGCAACGCCGGTACCGTCCTCCGCGTGGCCGACGCCGCCGGCGCCGACTCCGTCATCTTCACCAACTCGTCCGTGGACGTGTACAACCCCAAGACCGTGCGCGCCACCGCCGGCTCCCTGTTCCACCTTCCCGTGGTGACCGGTGTGGGGCTTCCCGAGGTGGTCGAACTCGCCCGCGCCCGCGGGCTCCAAGTGCTAGCGGCTGACGCCCACCCACCGGCACACGACCCCCACGTCCCTTGGGACACCGGCCCTGACTTGTCACAACCAACCACCTTCGGATTCGTCA
>CABTZC010000189.1 GCA_902489185.1 uncultured Brevibacterium sp.
ATTGAAGAGTCGGCGGCAGAAGCCAAGCGTAACGTGTCAGCTGCGCAGTCCCAGGTGGATCTGCTCACCAAGCAACGTCGCACCATCACGGCACAGCTCCAACAGTTGCAGTCGATGTTCGCAGCACCTGGACTTTTCGACGGACTTGACCTGACCGACGACAAGTCGGACAAAGTGAAGGCTGCAGCCGCTCCTACCGAAAAAATCGGTTCGGAAGAAGAACTTGAGGAACTCCGCAAGAGCGCAACCTCTAACAAACCTGCGAGCACCTCGGGAAACACCGACGAGGCGAGCAAACAGCCAGAACCAGACAACAAGCAAGACAACAAGACAGCAGATAAGCCAGAAGCCGGACAGGGCAACAAACCAAACCTCAAACTGGGCAGCAGCCCCGCTGACAAACAAGGAACTAAGCCGGCCAACACCTCGGGCGCGGAAAAACCGGGTCAAAACACCCTTCCGAACACGCCGAACTCACCTAACGCCAAGAAGTAGATTCGCAGGAACAGTTTCAGAGATTCAGCACAGCATCGCCGTCGCAACTAGCGGCGGCGATGTCGCGTATTAAAGCACGCCGTGTGCCAATGCCGGCGGGTTTCGACCCCCACACCAACACCAAACTCGTCGTCGGTTCGCCACGCAACCGTGTGCGCAAGGGAGGCAGGAAGATCCTGCGAACACCCCGGGCACACATAGATTTTCCCGGACGAGTTTCCTTGCGTGTGCTGAACGATCCACGTTCTGTCCGGGCCAGTCTGGGTAGTGCGCACAGTGCTCGAAGTAGACAGCTCCCGAAAGGGACGTTGCCACTTGTTGCTGCGTCGAGAAGAGTTGCTGCGTGGCATGGTGCAATTGTGTCACGTAAAGTAATTGCGTGCGATTAGTAATAGCGACGTGCAGTGTGAACTACGCAGGACGCCTGACAGCCCACCTGCCCATGGCCCAACGGCTCCTCATGCTCAAAGCCGACGGTTCCGTTCTGGTCCACTCCGACGGTGGTTCATACAAACCACTCAACTGGATGACTCCCCCGGCCACGCTCACCGTCGACGAGCCCAGCGACGAACAAGCCCAAGCCGGTATCACCGAAGTGTGGAACGTCAGCCAGACCAAAACCGGCGACCGCTTAGAAATCGCGATTCAGGCCATCCATCGCGACATCGAACACGACTTAGGCGAAGACCCAGGACTGCTCAAAGACGGCGTCGAAGCCCACCTGCAAGAGTTACTCGCCGAACACATCGACACCCTGGGCGACGGGTACACCACGGTGCGCCGCGAGTACCAAACGCCTATCGGCCCTGTCGACATTCTTGCCCGCGACGAAAACGGCGCCTCCGTCGCAGTAGAAATCAAACGCCGAGGTGGCGTGGACGGCGTCGAACAACTCACCCGTTACTTAGAGCTCCTCAACCGGGACCCACTCATCGCGCCGGTTAAAGGGGTATTTGCGGCTCAAGAAATCCGGCCGCAAGCGCGGACACTTGCAACTGACCGTGGAATCCGTTGCGTGACCCTCGACTATGACGCACTTCGGGGCATGGACGACCCAGAAAGCCGCCTCTTCTAAGCGTGCGCGTCGCGCACACGCGTAACTACGGCTCGGCACGCGAGTTAACTACAGCTCGACGTCCTCACGCTCGATGCGCTCAATTTTTGCGCCCAAAGAACGCAACTTGTCCTCAAAATGTTCGTATCCGCGGTCAATGTGGGACACACCGGACACTTCGGTGACACCTTCTGCTACCAACCCCGCCAACACCGCACCGGCTCCGGCGCGAATGTCACTTGCCTCCACCTCGGCCCCGGACAGCGACTCAACCCCGTTGATCAGCGCGTGATTGCCATCCAACTCAACCTGAGCACCCAAACGGGCCAACTCACGCACAAACCGCCAGCGCGCCTCAAACAGGTTCTCTGTGAGCAACCCCTGGCCATCAGAAATTGCGTTGAGCGTGATGGCGAACGGCTGAAGGTCGGTAGGAAAGCCTGGGAACGGAAGGGTTGATATTCGAACCGGCCGAGGTCGTTGTGGCCCCACGACACGTATGCCGCCGTCGAATTCAGACACCTGAGCTCCAGCAGCGCGCAGTTTGTCAAGAACGACGGGCAGGAGATCACCGTTGACACCGTTGATTTGAATGTCACCACCGGTGATCACGGCCGCAAATGCCCACGTGCCAGCCACGATACGATCACCTACGCACACGTGACGAACAGGCTTTAGCGATGGCACACCTGTCACCGTCAAGGTCGATGTTCCAATTCCTTCGATGTTCGCGCCCATTTCGACAAGCATCGAACAAATGTCAACGATTTCAGGTTCCCGAGCGGCATTGTCGATCGTGGTCACGCCGCTTGCCAAGGTAGCCGCCATCACCAGGTTTTCAGTTGCACCTACCGACGGAAACGCCAATCGGATATCCGCACCGTGGAGACCCTGCGGAGCACGCGCAATGAAATATCCATGGTCCAAACTGACCTGGGCACCCATTGCCCGCAGACCGGCTTCGTGAAGATCGAGTCCACGCGACCCAATTGCGTCTCCCCCAGGAAGCGCCACGTGAGCTTCGTTCACTCGTCCCATGAGCGATCCAAGTACTGAAATCGATGCACGCATGGCACGCACGAGTGTGTAATCTGCGCGTACTGAGGGCTCCTCAGGCACGGTGATGGCTACTGCACCGGCGTCAGAATCGTATTTGACCGTGCACCCCAGTGATCTGAGCAGCTTCACCATAATTTTCACATCGAGAATCGCCGGCACGTTCTCGATAACCGACGTACCCGGTGCTAGAAGAGTTGCGGCCATGAGTTTGAGGACGCTGTTCTTTGCGCCACGCACATCTACCGTTCCGCGCAATACGCACGGACCTTGAACACGCAAAACTTCCATCAAGTAAACCGTCCCACAGAATGATTAGCCCCCGGTGGTGGTGATTCCAACCACGATGAGAATGCAGCGAGAGCTTCAGCGTCCATTGCCAGCCGCACCTCGCCCGGACGGTTAGTGTACTGACCGTACTGACACACGGCAACCTTCGCATCAGGCAGCAGCGCGTACTGTTCATCGCCACTGGGCGTCAGTCGTTCACCGATCGTCATGTCGGTCCGAGGGTACTGCTTGACTGGGCGCCATCCCACACCGAATACCGGGTACCAGTCGAGGCTTCTGACAGTCAGAACCGCGAGCCCTAAACGCCAACGTGGGCGACGTGCGGATACGTCGCCCACGAGCATGGAGCAATCAAACGCGCCGGTCAGTCGCGAAATCGCGCGACGGCGAGCAAGAATCAAGGTCACCGTGACAACAGCCAGACCTACTAACGAGAGCAGAATAATCAGCAGGGTCGATGGGTTCACGGTGCCATTCTAAGTGATCGCTTAGACAAGCTTTGCCTGGTCGGCAACGACGTGTACAACGTCGTCAGCAACTGACAAGAAGCCTCCATCGGCAGAAACATTGATCGTCTCACCCGATGTTGGAGTGATGCGGACATTCCCGCCGGCCACGATTGCCAACACAGGTTCGTGACCGGTGAGAATTCCGATTTCACCTTCCACAGTCCGCGCAACCACACGTTCGGCATCGCCGGACCACACGGAGCGGTCGGCGGCCACAACGGTGACGTTGAGACTCATGGATTAGTTCTCCTTCTGGAGTTTGTCGTAGTTACGCAGAACGTCTTCGATTGGGCCAACGTTGAAGAACGCCTGCTCTGGAATGTGGTCGAACTCGCCGTCGCAAATGCCCTTGAAGCCTTCGATGGTGTCCTTGATGGAAACGGTCGAACCTTCAACACCAGTAAACTGCAGAGCGGTGTAGGTGTTCTGCGACAGGAACTGTTCGATACGACGTGCACGGTGAACCGTAAGCTTGTCTTCTTCGGAAAGCTCGTCGACACCCAGAATCGCGATGATGTCCTGGAGTTCCTTGTTCTTCTGCAGAATCTGCTTCACACGCACAGCGGTGTCGTAGTGGTCCTGTCCCACGTACAGCGGGTCAAGAATACGCGACGACGAAGCCAGCGGGTCAACAGCTGGGTACAGACCACGTGACGCAATGTCACGTGAAAGTTCAGTCGTTGCATCCAAGTGCGCGAAGGTCGTTGCAGGAGCCGGGTCGGTGTAGTCGTCAGCTGGCACGTAAATTGCCTGCATCGACGTAATCGAGTGACCACGGGTAGATGTAATGCGTTCCTGCAGAACACCCATTTCGTCAGCCAGAGTCGGCTGGTAACCAACAGCGGAAGGCATACGACCCAGAAGCGTCGACACCTCGGAACCTGCCTGGGTGAAACGGAAGATGTTGTCGATAAACAGAAGCACGTCCTGGTTCTGAACGTCACGGAAGTATTCCGCCATGGTCAGACCTGTCAGTGCAATACGCAGACGCGTGCCTGGAGGCTCGTCCATCTGACCGAACACAAGGGCGGTCTTGTCGAGAACTCCAGATTCGTCCATTTCGTGGATCAGGTCGTTACCTTCACGGGTACGCTCACCCACACCCGCGAACACGGACACACCACCGTGGTCCTGAGCAACACGGGTAATCATTTCCTGAATCAGAACGGTCTTACCAACACCAGCACC
>CABTZC010000190.1 GCA_902489185.1 uncultured Brevibacterium sp.
CAGCTCCGCCTCCAGATCAGTGAAAAGGTCAAGTACTTTGACGATTTCTCGTTGCACTTCCAAAGGAGGAACGGGAACAACTACTGATTCAAGCTTCTTCGCGGAAATATCGATGACTTTGGCACCTGTCGCTAGCCTATATTTTTGTTTCTCAAAGGCAGCTGATCTGAACCAATAAGCAATGAATCTAGCATCCTGATCATGCCGGATCACAGATGAGTGACCACCAATTACAATGTCGTCATCGCCTAGCCAGACAACCGTTGTAGCAACATCTTCTAGGTTCTCGCTTGTATTTGTAATGATTACGTCGCCAGGGTGAACTTTAGTTAAGCGAGACGCATCGTCATTGGTGACAAATGACAGTGTCTTGTCAGCAGAAACACCATAGTGGGTATAAATCTGGCCATAATGAATTGCACCAACACCAGAATCCACAAGCATGGTTTTTGGCATCCCATTTCCGCGGTCAAGCGTTGCAAACTCACCTAATTTTTTAAACTCCACTCCATTAGGGCACAACTCTTCAATGAGTTTTTCGATGTGGTTCATTGGGGTGCTCCGGCTTCGAGCTCAGCCACGATGGCGTCGATGCTGGTGCGGAGTTCTGCTTGGCGCTTGACGATCTGCGCAATTTCGGCATTGAGTTCAACGATGTCGATGACTTCGCGGGTGTCTTCTGCTTCAACGTATGAGCTGACTGACAAGTTGTAGTCGTTCTCGGCTATCTCTTCAGCGGTAGCCAGGGTTGAGAAGTATTCGACTTCTTCGCGCTTTTCTACCGTGTCGAGGACGCGCTGACGGTGGCCCGCGTTCATGACGTTGTTTTTGCCTACGCGCGTGAATTCCTCAGACGCATTAATGAAAAGCACATTATTGTCTGTTTTTGATTTTTTCAGCATCAAGATGCAAGTAGGTATGGACGTACCAAAAAACATCTCGGACGGAAGTTGAATGACTGCTTCAACATAGTTGTTGTCGATCAGGTACTTGCGAATCTTCGTCTCCGCACCACCTCGGTACAGAACCCCTGGGTATTGAACAAGAGCGGCGGTGCCGTCCACTGCCAGCCATGACAGCACGTGCATGGTGAATGCTAGGTCGGCGAATCTGGGCGGTGCCAGAGCTCCTGCCGGTGCGAATCGCGGATCATTGATAAGTACTGGGTCATTTTTGCTCGCCCATTTGATCGAGTAGGGCGGGTTGGACACGATCGCTTGGAACGGTTCAAAGTCCCAGTGCTTTGGGTCGGTGAGGGTGTCCCCGTGCGCGATGTTGAACTTGTCATAGTTGATCCCGTGCACGAACATGTTGATGCGCGCCAGGTTGAAGGTGGTCAAGTTAATCTCTTGACCGAAGAACCCTTCGGTGATGTTTTCTTGCCCCAACACTTTTGCGAACTTGAGAAGCAGCGAACCGGATCCGACAGCCGGGTCATACACCCGGTTGACGCGAGTTTTTCCAATCACAGTGAGTCGAGCAAGTAGTTCGCTGACTTCCTGTGGAGTGTAGTACTCGCCGCCGGACTTACCGGCTTGGGACGCGTACATCTGCATGAGGTATTCGTACGCGTCGCCAAACATGTCGATACCTTCGTCATGCTTGTCGCCCAAGTCCATGTCGCCAATGGCGTTGAGAAGCTTGACCAACTTTTCGTTTCGACGCTCTACCCCGCTGCCCAAACGGTTCGAGTTGACGTCCACGTCTTCGAACAGACCCTTGATGTCCGCTTCACTTTCGTGGCCGAGTGCCGAACCTTCGATGTTCTTAAAGACGCGCGCCAGGGTTTCGTTGAGGTTCTTATCGCTTTTGGCATTCCGGCGCACGTTTTCAAACAGTTCGGACGGCAGGATAAAGAAGCCTTTTTCGTCCACTGTTTCTTCTCGGATCGTTTCTGCCAGGTCATCGGACAGGTCAGCGTATGAGAAGTTTTCGTCTTCGTCCTGCTCAATGTAGTCAGCGATTGACTCGGAGATGAAACGGTAGAACAGCATTCCCAGGACGTACGCTTTGAAGTCCCACCCGTCAACGGAACCGCGCAGATCGTTTGCCACTTTCCAGATCGTCTGATGCAGCTTCGCGCGCTGAACTTCACGCCCCAGGGATGCCATGAAACCTCCAAAAGTACTTTCCACTCAATATAAGTGATACCCGGAGGCACTGACACAGTTTCAACTCTGCCGCTCACCACCCACCACACGAAGCCCATCCCCGCGCTCACCCGGCCACCACCTCGGCTAACAGGGGGCCACTGTGATGTGCGTCAAAGCCGGAAGCTACAATTTGACTATCCCTATCACGTCGCCGGTCGCCTTCTTTCCCCAGGGCACCTGCGCACCCTGAGGAAAGAAGAAAAGTGACAAGCGTAAAGCGCTCCAGGTTTCTCTCGGCCCTGTGGGTAACATGTCTCACCATGTTGCTGGTAGCAGCAGGAGGGCTCGGCCTTCCATCGGTTGCCGTAGCCGCACCCCAAGAGCCTGACCGACAAATCCTAAAATGCTACGAAGAAGGCCGATCCCTCATTTGTGAGGAGGATCAGCTACAAGAACTCATCAACCAAGCGGGAACTACGCCCACACGTATCGAAATCAGCGATGCCACGAATACCCTGCTGACAAAAACTCTGGTGATTCCAGCAGGCGCAGATATCGAGCTGGTAGACACGGCAGTCGCCCCCTGGGGATCGAACAGCAGCCTTGTTCGCGAAGACGGTGACTTCACAGGCAGCCTCATCCGAATTGAGAAAGGCGGCAAGCTCACCCTTTCCGATGGCACTGCAGATGGCAACGGCGTAACCATTGACTCGCGTGCCAAATACGACAATGTGGTGACTGGTAGCTCGTTCGCTCCGACCATTACCGTGGACGGCGAACTCGTCATGAATGCCGGAAGCGTTACGGGTGCGCGAAAAGTGAGTGGCACCAATAGAGGCGCAGTCACCGTCAAGGGTAAGGACGCCACGTTCACCCTCAACGGTGGCACGATTACCGATAACCACCGCGAAGACGACGCCCAGTTCGGTGCGGCGAACGTAGCGTTGACCGACGGCGCCACAATGGTGATGAACGGTGGCGAAATCTCCAAGGGGCAAACCCGATACAGTCCATACGCTTACGGTGAAGCGGGTGGTATCGGTATCTTTAACGGCGCTCACTTGACAGTTAACGGCGGCAAGATCACTGACAACACAGGCTGGGCCGGAAACATTAACGTCAGTCACTGGCTCAACGAAAGCAGTGTGAAGCCTGGCGACGACACAACAGATACGCGATCAACGCTGGAAATCAATGACGGCGAAATTTCGAACGGCTCCGCCGCTTTCGGTGGCGGTGGCATCAACATTTTCGGAAACGCCCAAGTCACGATGAACGGTGGAAACATCACCGGCAACCGCGCCCCAAACGGCGGTGGCGTGAACGCGATGGACATGTATATCAATGGTGATCCTCGCACGTACAAGGAGATCGATTCCGACGGCTCTCGTTGGACTAAGCAGCACTTCGGCGAACCTCGGCCTGAAGAGTGGACCAAGGTTTCCCCTGCCGGATTCACCATGAACGGTGGAAGCATCACTGGAAATAGCGCTACCCGCACCGGTGGTGGCGTCAACGTGATTTCCAACGCTGTGAAGCTCAACGCCGGATCGATCGAAGAAAACAATGCAGACCAGCAGGGCGGTGGAGTCTACGTTTCAACGAAGTCATACACCGCACACTTCATGGACGCTCTTATCACTGACAACAGTGCGAAACCTGACTCGTACGTCGCGTACGGTGGCGGCGTTTGGCTCTGCCCAACAGGTAGCTTGACGATGCATGTCACCAACGGCGTGGCAATATTTGATAACGTCGCCCCGGAATCTGCGACAAGTTCACACTGGGGCGATGACATCGCTCACGACAACCTTGGGTCATCCAACGCAGCGCGCATGCTCATTGATTCGCGGATGCTTGGCGGTGGCGAAAACAGTTTGTACAAGGACGGGTCGAACAAATCGCCTCGTTTCGACTCAAACAATCCTGGGAATAAGCAAGTCTTCGATGGGACTGGAAAGGAGTCCGACGACACGAGTGACTACCGCACCGCAATTCAGGATGAGGGACTGAAGAATGTCGTTGATCCTAACGCGAAAGATTCCGCGAAGTCGTGGGCAAAGCTAACGCTTAAAAAGAACTCGGCTCCACGCGGCGCAGGTGTCGGTTCTAACGGCAAGGTCGTTTTCGGAACCCCGGAATCAACCGAGGTGAACGTCGAGAAGGTCTGGAAGGACGCTGACGGTAAGAACCTTGATGCTGATTCGACGGTGCCGGTCAAGGTTCAGCTCGTGGGCCAGGTTGGCGACGACACGTTCAATGTTGGCCAGCCTGTCGAGTTGAATGCTGAAAACGAGTGGAAGCACACGTTCACGGATCTACCCAAGACTAAGACGGTTGACGGAAAACAGGTCGAGGTTCAGTACTCGGTTGAGGAACTGAAAGTCGAAGGCTTTAAGTCTGAAGTGTCTGGTGACGCTGAAAAGGGTTACACCATCACCAAC
>CABTZC010000191.1 GCA_902489185.1 uncultured Brevibacterium sp.
AACGGAACATCAACCGCCCCAGGTGCGGGACCACCAACCCAACGAACGCAATAATCCCGGTGATCGCAACCCCCGCGGCGGTGGTGAGAGCTGCCGCCGCTAAGACCAGTTGGGACACCCGGCGCACTTCGACCCCAGACGACTGAGCGGTGGTCTCCCCCAACGCAAACATGTTGAGTTCGCGCGCAAAGAACAGAACACCGGCGGCACCCACAAACAGCGGAACGATAGCAACGCCCACATCGCTCATGGTGCGGCCCGTCAAATCACCGTTGAGCCAGAACATCGCCGAACGCGCGTCTTCCGCATTCGTCGCATTCGCAATCACGGCTGAAATCACAGCCCCTAAGAACGCGTTCATCGACATGCCGACCAACAACAACGTTGCGGGTGAACCACCTCGGCGGAACCCAATTGCCTGAACCACGAACGTGGCAACCAACGCGCCAACAAAAGCACCCAGGGGCAGAACCCACGCGTTCGCAACGCCCGTCACAATGCACAGGACCGCCACGGTGGCCGCGCCACTAGACACCCCCGTGATGCCCGGCTCTGCCAACGGGTTACGAAACACCGCCTGCATTGCCGCGCCGGCAACACTGAGCGAACCACCCACCAGCGCCGCGGTGAGAACACGGGGAAGGCGCACCTCGGTGACCAGCAGATCGGCACCTTCTGGCCCCGCACCACCGGGTAGCAACCGTCCCAAGGCGCCAAGCACCTCGGGAAGGCTCAACGTCACAGGGCCGACCGCGACAGCCACAAAACTCGTGGCAAGCAACACCACGGCAAGCACACCGAGCCACACAAACCGAGTCGGCAATGTGGTGGGGCGCAACACGGACGCACGAGCGCGCTGAGATTCATCAAATGTGGGCATGTCTCCTACAAGAATACGGATACGATACATGTATGGCGGTAGACCCAGCGGTGTTGCGTGAATTTGCGTCCGAACTAGGAATACGAACTGAGTACTACGGCAGTGACGGTGCGTTCAAAAGCGTGCCGCACGAAACCTTGCAAGCGGTCGTTAAGTCGTTTGGGTATCCGGTTGATTCGAACCAGGATGTTGACGCGGCCCGCACCCAACGCACTCTCGCATACTGGCAACGGACCTTGCCGCCAGTCACCGTGACACGCGACGACCGGGAAGACACAATCCCGGTTCATGTCCCCCATGGGACGTCCGTACACGTGGACGTGCTTTTTGAAGACGGCGGAGGTCAGGCGCTCACACAGGTTGAGGACAATACACCGCCTTTTGATACCGGCGCCGAGGTCGTTGGCCAGGCACGTTTTTTGCTTCCGGCAGGGCTGCCGTTGGGGTGGCACACGCTGGTGGCACACACGGAAAAAGGCGAGGCACACGCGCAAGTGGTGGTGACACCGGGGCGGTTGACCACCTCGGACGTGGTGAGCAGACGACGTGGCGTGGGGGTTCACACGCAACTGTACTCCGTGCGGTCAGAGCGGTCCTGGGGGCTGGGCGATATCGCTGATCTTCGTGATCTGAGCGCGATCCTGGGGGCGCGCTACGGCGCTGATTTTGTTCAGATTAACCCGTTGCACGCCATTGCACCCGCTCCTCCGGTTGAAGCGTCGCCGTATTTGCCATCATCTCGGCGTTTTTTCGCCGCTCTGTACGTGCGGGTGGAAGATATTCCGGAGTTTGCTCAGGCGCCTGAGCCTGTTCGGCAACGTGTGCACGAACTGCACCAACAGTTCGCGTCGGTGAACCGGCTGAATACGTTGCTTGATCGGAACCGGGTGTTGACGGCGAAGCTCGAAGCGCTGGAGCTGTTGTTTGCAGTTCCGCGCACTCCGGCACGGAAGGCTCTGTTCGATGCGTATCGCAGGGCTGAAGGTTCGGGGCTGTCCGAGTTTGCTCAGTGGTGCGCGGATGAGGCGCGGCGGCGCCAGCCTGGGGACGCGGTATTGGCTGATCCTGAGTTTCACGCATGGGTGCAGTGGATCATCGACGAGCAACTCATGCACGCCCAGTCGGCTGCGACGGCTGCGGGTATGCGTATTGGCATCATGCATGACCTGGCTGTGGGAGTCGAGCAGAACGGTGCCGATGCGTGGATGCACAGGAACGTTTTAGCTGAGGGTGTGTCGGTGGGCGCACCTGCCGATCAGTACAACGAACTTGGGCAGGACTGGTCACAGTCCCCGTGGCACCCCGAACGTATGGTTCAGCACTGTTACCGATCGTGGCGTGACATGTTGCGTACGCTTATGCGCCACGCCGGTGGACTGCGGGTGGACCACATTCTGGGGCTGTTCCGTTTGTGGTGGATTCCACGTGGTAACACCGCGCTGAACGGCGCCTATGTAACGTATGACCACGAGGCGCTGGTGGGGATTCTGGCACTGGAGGCACAAAGGTCCGGTACCGTTGTGGTGGGCGAAGACCTTGGCACCTTTGAACCGTGGATCCAGGACTACTTGCAGGAGCGCGGGATCCTGGGCACGTCGGTACTGTGGTTCGAGCGGGACGGTGGGACACCTCGGGCCCCGCAACGATACCGACGCGCGTGCCTGGCCACGGTCAACACGCACGATTTGGCGCCGGTGCGGGGGTATGTGGATTGTTCGCACATCAAGGTGCGTGAAGAGTTAGGGTTGCTCACCCGGCCGGCGACCCAGGAGTTTGCTGACGAAAAGCGGGCGATTGATGCGGTCGTTGAGGCGGCGGACGCGGCAGGATGTTTCGGTTCTGAGGGCGCGGTCGACACGGACGATCTGGTTGTGGGGTTGCACCGGTATATCGCGCAGACGCCAGCAGTTCTGATTGCGGCAGGGCTTGCCGATTGTGTGGGTGAACGGCGCATGCAGAATCAGCCGGGAACAAGCACCGAGTACCCGAACTGGAAATTGCCACTTGCAGATTCTAAAGGTCGCGTGGTGTTGGTCGACGATCTGGTTGGGCAGCCTCTGCTTGGTCGCATTATGGATGCGCTTTCCGAATAATTTTTTATACGATTGGCTCGTGACTGACTCATATAGCGTGAACGCGGAATGGTACGCAGCGCTGATTGCGCCTTGGCAAGACGGGATGGACAGTGCGGTCCGGACGCTTTTGGGGCCGATCGACGGTGGTGCTGTTGTCGACATCGCAAGTGGCGTGGGCACCGGTTTGGCACTTTTGCATGAACTGGGTGCTGAGCGCTTGTACGCGGTTGAGCCATCTGAAGCGATGCGGATTGGGCTCATGACAACGGTGGCGCGCGACCCGAAACTCATGAGTGTCACCACCATTGTTCCGCACGCGTTTCCGCAGGCGAACGAGTTGTTGCCGGCAGAGTGGTCGGCGGGTGTGATACTGAATGCGCTTGGTCACCTGGAAGAGGTTGACCGGGAAACGTTGTGGGCAACGGTTGCGCAGCGGCTGGTGCCTGGCGGGCGGTTTGTTCTTTCACTGCAACCGCCTGAAACAGTTACGGATGTTCCGTGGTCCGACTTTGGGTCTGTTTACATTGGTGATCACGTACTACAGACGCGAGGCAAGGCGGACCCGCTGAGTGACACGCATGTGGAGTGGACAATGGAGTGGACCCTCATGGGCCAGGACCGTGCTGTAATTGACGCTCGCACAACCACGTACCCGTGGCGGGTGCTCAGTCACGACCAGGTGGTTGACGAAGCGTCCCGTCACGGGCTTGTGGAAGTTCACGGCGAGGCTATTCCCACCTTTGTTGCGTTGGAGAAGCCTGCCTAGATGGTAAGCAACTACTTCGTAAAGAAGTCGTTTGGACCGGTGATGTTTCCGTCCTGGTCGTACAAGTAGAAACCTTTGCCGTCAGCAATACCGCTGAAGCCAGCGTCGATCGCCTCTTGTAGCTTTGCCGCAAAACGTTGTTCGGTCTCGTCTTCAGAGTTACGTGAAATGTTTGCTGCAACGTTGAAGCCGACTACGTCGTACACCTCAAACGGGCCACGTCCAAAGTGGGTTCCGGCCTTCCATGCGTTGTCGATCGCTTCAGGTTCTCCAACCCCGTTGATGTAGAGGGCTGATCCGGCGCGCAACCATGGGATCAGCAATGAGTTTAGGAAGTACCCTGGGGTTTCCTTTTCTACGCGAGCTGGAACCATTCCTGTTTCTTCAGCAAATGCAACAGCTTTGTCCACGATCGCGGGGTCTGTTTTGGGCGTACCCATGACTTCTGCGAGGTTCTGGGACCAGATACGGTTGGCGTAGTGGATCGCGACAAATCGTTCAGGTGCTCCGCTTGAGTCAGCGAAAAGCGAAGGCAGGAGCGATGAGGTGTTGGTGGCAAGCACTGTGCGTGCGTCTGCCAGTTTTCCTACTTTTTCCCAGGTCTCCCGTTTCAGGTCCAAGTTTTCAGGTACCGCTTCGATAATGATGTCAACGTCACTCACGGCTTCTGCAAGTTCAGTGGTGGTTGAAATTCGCGACAGCGCATCTTCGAGCTTTGGTTCACTGAAGTCGCTGAGATCTTCCGAGTAGCCGCGACGCATCCAGTCCCAGCGAGCCGGCAGTTTGTCGAGTGATTCCTGGAACGGGTCAA
>CABTZC010000192.1 GCA_902489185.1 uncultured Brevibacterium sp.
ACCCAAAAAGAAAAGACAAGAAAAAATCAAGCCAAAATCAATTTGAGAACCAGAAAAAATAAAATAAAACTGGCATCACAAAAACAAACAAACACGCTATTGAGTTGACAAAGAACAGACGCACAGCAACCTTCTCACCAGCAGATTTGGTGTTCCAGCCGCGGCGGCCGAGTCACTACTCTAAACCATTTAGATCTCATTTCGCAAATCAGCTGAAAGCGAGTAAATGCACACAGCTAAATTCGTCGATTCATCGAATCTATCGAAATGGAATCTGCTTGATTGACGTTCGGTTCCAGTGGAAGCGGGGCCACGCTTAATTCTGATCGAATTTTGTCTTGGGGCCCGCTCGCTTCGGTGTTTTCCCGCCTGAGCAGTGGTAACTAATTTACACACACCCCGCGCCCAACGCAACTCGAAATCGTGTGATCCCCATCTCTATTCACCTGGCGGCATAAACACGCCCCACGCATCGCTATTAGTGACACCATAAAAAGTATGAGTGAAACCACCGCAGACAGCAGCTACCAGCCCAACCCCGGCACAACACCTTTGTCCCTGATCGACTTCGCCACGATCTTTTCCGGCGAACGTCCCGCAGAGGCCTACGCGCGCTCCGTTACTCTTGCTCAACGCGCTGAAGAACTCGGCTACTCACGCATCTGGTACGCCGAACACCACAACATGTCCACGATCGCATCAGCTGCACCCGCGGTCCTTATTTCCCACGTAGGCGCACACACGTCGCGCATCCGCCTGGGCGCCGGCGGCGTCATGCTCCCCAACCATTCACCACTCGTAGTTGCGGAACAGTTCGGCACTTTGGCGGAGCTGTACCCAAACAGGATCGACCTCGGCCTTGGACGCGCCCCGGGCACCGACCAACGCACCCTTTTGGCACTTCGCCGCGACGCCAGCGCTGCCGACCACTTCCCCTCAGACGTCGCCGAACTCGCCGGCTACCTGAGTGACGAATCCCGCATCCACGGCATCAATGCCGTCCCCGGGCAAGGCACTCACGTGCCACTCGTCATCCTGGGCTCCTCACTGTTTGGCGCCAACCTGGCCGCGCAAATGGGACTGCCGTACAGCTTCGCCTCACACTTTGCGCCGCAAGCACTCGAAGAAGCCGTGGCCCACTACCGCGGCAACTACCAGCCCTCCGAACGCTTCCCGGAACCGTACGTCATCGCCGCCGTCAATGTGACAGCCGCAGACACCACCGAGGTCGCTGAAGAGCACGCTGAGTACGTCCGCCGAGGTCGTGTCAAGGCGTTCTTGGGACGGCAGGTTGGGCGTCGGCTTTCCGACGAAGAGATCGACATGCTGGTCGAATCACCACAGGGCAAGCAAATTATTGCCATGCTCAAGTATTGGGCGATTGGTACTGGCGACCAGGTGCGTTCGTACCTTAAAGAATTCACGCAAACGGCCCGCGCCGATGAACTCATGATCTCGCTGCAGTCCCCGGACACCGACTCGACCATGCGGTCCCTTGAGATCTTGGCCGACGTGTGGGGCATCAACAGCTAACTGGAGCGAGCTCACTGCTCGCGGCCCCTAGCGACGCCTAGTTGGAGCGATACTCCGGATCAATAACAGGCCACGTGTGGACCGGCTTACCTGACTCCTGGTTTTCAATGTACAAGTCCACCAGGCGGGCCAGCGCCTCCCTGCGGGACTCGGTGTCAGGTTTCGAAACGCTAGGGTTCATGGCCGAAAGCGTGCGCATCTGCCACACCGCACCGTTTTGGCGGGTGGCAGCGCGTTGCTCGATGATACCCAAGTAGTAGTCGATCAGATCCGGGTCGACTTTGAGGTCTGCGAGGCCCTTCTGTGCCCTCTCAAGCAGGTGGTTGCGCACCAACTTAGCCACGTCGATCTTGCCCAACGTGGGCCACGTGATGCGCGCAAACATACCGTTACGGCAACCTTCATAGAAGTTGGAGCGCGCTTCGTTGAACGACAACCTCGACCACACCGGCCGATTCTGCTCACTTAGGTAATTGACCATGCCGTAGTAGAACGCGGCGTCGGCAACCATGTCGGTTGCGGTGGGCCCCGCTGGGAGCAGACGGTTCTCCACTCGCACGTGCGCGGTTCCGTCTCCTGAATCGCTGGGCGCATAGATTGGCCGGTTCCACCGCCACACAGTTCCGTTGTGCAGGTTCAAGTAGTGCAAAGCAGGTGCTTTGCCCTTCATGATGGGTGAGCCTGATTCTTCCCGCGACTCCGGCAGCAACGGCGGGAAGTACCGGACGTTTTCTTCGAAAAGGTCAAAGATCGATGTGATCCACCGTTCCCCAAACCACACCCGAGGTCGGACACCCTGGGCGACGAGCTCCGGGGTTCGCGTGTCGATGGACTGCTCAAACACGGGGACCCTGGATTCGTGCCACAGTTTACGTCCCATGAAAAGCGGGGAGTTAGCGCTCAAGGCTGCTTGCACACCCGCGATCGCTTGGGATGCGTTCCATGCGTCGGCGAACCGGTTAGGCGCCACCTGCAAGTGCAACTGCATCGACGTACACGCCGCTTCCGGCGCCACGTCGTTGAATTCCGCCGAAAACGATTCGCGGTTGCTCAAGTCAATGTGTACGAGTTCCCCGCGCGACTGCACCACCATATTGGACAGTGCCCGATATCGGTTTTCATCCGTGATCCACTCCGGAGCGTCCAAGAACTCCTGCGTCAGCGTGGGCAAAGTGCCAATCGACGCGACACGCGCTCCACATTTCTTGGCCCCTGCACGCGCGGCCATGAGCCTGGCATCCAGGCCGTTTTCCAGATTCTTCAGCCCGGCACCCGCAACGGACAACACAGGGTGGTTGAGCTCGAAGTTAAACGAACCGATCTCTGTCTGAAAGTCAGGGTTGTCGATTGCTTCCAGCACCTGCTGGTTCACCGGGGCTGGCTGCTGGTGCTGGTCCACCAAGTTGAGTTCGAGCTCCAGGCCGATCGTTCCGCGCGCCAAGAAATCAGCATCCTGCAAGTACGCGTCAAATGTTTCAAGGTCGTGGCCCAGCTGTTTGCGGTAGTCAGTCCGCTGGCGGGGCGTGTAGCTCTGCGCGGAAATTGCTTCACCCATACCCATAGCCTTGCATAACTTGTCACGAATGTGGGACCAAAAGCACTAAAGAAAACTGCAAGACTACTATGAAGACAGCGACGTTTGACAAGGGAGGAAACTGAACATGAATTTTGAAAACATTTTGCAACAGTCACACGACCGACTCCCCCAGATGCTCGCCGACATCGAACGAGTCATCAACATCGAAACCCCGTCCTCGGACAAAGAAGCCGTCAAGCGAGGGGCAGAAGACTTCGCCGCACTCATGCGTGAACGACTCGACGTCACGCCGGAACTCGTTGACGTTGACGGCGTGACCCACGTGCGCCTGCGGTTTGGCGACGGAGCACGCAAAGTCATTCTGGTCAACCACCAAGACACCGTGTGGCCCCACGGAACCCTTGACCGCCTCCCCTTTAGCAATCAAGATGGCATTCTGCGTGGCCCTGGCGTATTCGACATGATCACCGGCGCCATCATGAGCGTCCACGCAACTGCACTGCTACAGGACAATGGCACTGACCTCGACGGACTCACCATCCTGGTCACGGGAGATGAAGAACTGGGGTCGACCACCTCGGCGGACTTCATTGTCAACGAATCCAAAGGCGCGGCCGCAGCGTTTGTCCTGGAGGCCTCCCAGAACGGCGCGCTCAAGGTGGAACGCAAGGGCTCGTCGATCTACACGGTCAACGTGTATGGAAAGGCAGCCCACGCGGGACTCGAACCAGAAAAAGGCATCAACGCCGGACTGGAACTAGCCCACCAAATGCAGGTCATCGCAGGATTTGCCGACCCTGATGCCGGCACCACCGTGACACCCTCCCTGTTTTCCGGCGGAACCACTACCAACACCGTCCCCGCACACGCAAAAGTCAACGTGGACGTGCGCGCGAAAACCGCACAAGAACAGGAACGCGTGGATGCACTCATGCGCGGGCTCACCCCGTCCATAGAAGGTGCGCGGATCGAACTCGAAGGTGGCATCAACCGACCCCCAATGGAACGCAACATGGCGCAAGGACTGTTCGACCGGGCAGTCGAGCTGGCGCAACAGTTGGGAATCGAAGCACCAACTGCGGTTGCCGTGGGCGGTGGCTCGGACGGAAACTTCACCGCCGGAGTAGGTGTGCCCACCTTGGACGGCCTGGGCGCAGTCGGAGACGGTGCCCACGCTGAACACGAACACGCGCAGGTCGACCAGATTGCACCTCGGACGGCTCTGCTGGCTACCCTGATTGCAGACCAACTCGCCTAACCGGCAAAGTTGCCAGAACTTCTCTTCTACCAAACCACCTATCCCTGAGGAGGAAACGTGAAACTGTCATCCATCCGACTGCACAACGTCGCCGTACCACTTGTCACCCCGTTCGAAACGTCGTTCATGCGCGAGACAGAGAAAGAGTGCTACCTCATCGAAGCCACGTTTGACACCGACGCCGGGCAGATC
>CABTZC010000193.1 GCA_902489185.1 uncultured Brevibacterium sp.
AACCACACCGTGACTCAACCTGAGTACGGTGGTCACGGGCTGGCGGGCAAAGTGGTCCGGCACGCTCTTGACGACTCGATCAGCAACGGTTTCTCAATCCAGGCGGGGTGTTCCTACGTTGAACACTTCATCGAAAAGCACCCCGAATACAAAGAACACCTGGTGTAAAGAACACCAATCATTTGGCTCAAACGAAAGGGCACAACATGGACGTGCAAAGCATTATTGACAAGGTACCTACCGGCCTTTACATCAACGGGCAGTGGCGTGATGCTGAAGGTGGCAACACCTTTGACGTGGAAAACCCAGCCACCGGTGAAGTGATCGCACACGTTGCTGACGGCACCCAGGATGACGCTCTTGAAGCCATCAAGGTCGCCGGTGACACCCAGAAGGAATGGGCCGCCACGGCTCCGCGCGAACGCTCAGAAATCCTGCGACGTGCATATGAACTGCTCATGGAACGCCAGGACGACATCGCGGCGATGATGTGTTCTGAAATGGGTAAGTCGCTTACCGAATCCAAGGGCGAGGTTGCCTACGGGGCCGAATTCTTCCGCTGGTTTGCTGAAGAAGCAGTGCGTGTTGGTGGCGACTTCACCATGTCCACCGACGGCAAGACCCGCCTCATGGTGTCACGCGAACCCGTTGGACCGTGCGTGCTGGTCACACCGTGGAATTTCCCGTTGGCCATGGGCACCCGCAAGATCGGACCGGCTATTGCCGCCGGATGCACCATGGTGTTCAAACCAGCCAAACTCACCCCACTGACCTCACTCATGTTGGTGCAGGCTTTGGAGGACGCAGGTCTTCCCGCCGGTGTGCTCAACGTTGTGACGTCAAAGTCAGCCAGCCGTGTTGTCACCCCCTGGATGGAATCCGGGATTGCGCGCAAAGTGTCCTTTACCGGGTCCACCGGCGTGGGAATCGGGCTCTTGGAACAGGCTGCCCAGAACGTCATGAAGTCGTCCATGGAACTGGGTGGAAATGCTCCGTTCATCGTGTGCGAAGACGCGAACCTGGACGCGGCCGTTGAAGGCGCGATGCTCGCCAAGATGCGCAACATCGGCGAAGCGTGCACGGCCGCCAACCGATTCTACGTCCACGAGTCCTTAGCCCAGGACTTCACTTCGAAGATGGTCGAGCGTATGGAAGCGCTCAAGGTGGGCAACGGCATTGAAGAGGGCGTGGACATTGGGCCGCTGGTCGAAGAGTCCGCACGCGACAAGGTCGACAGCCTGGTCAGCGACGCTGTTGCCAAGGGTGCGAAAGTCGCAACGGGCGGTAAGAAAATCGACGGCCCTGGCTACTTCTACCAGCCCACCGTTTTGACCGATGTCCCCCGCGAGGCTGACATCGCCGTTGAAGAGATCTTTGGCCCGGTCGCCCCGATCTTCACCTTCAGCACCGACGACGAAGCGATTGAGCAGGCCAACTCCACAGACTTTGGACTAGCCGGCTACATCTTCACACAGTCCCTGGATCGCGGACTGCGCCTGTCTGAAGAACTTCAGGTTGGCATGGTGGGCCTCAACACCGGCCTGGTGTCTAACCCTGCCGCACCGTTCGGGGGCGTCAAACAGTCCGGTCTGGGCCGGGAAGGTTCCAACGTCGGAATCGACGAGTACCTCGAAGTGAAGTACGTGGCTACTCCACGTA
Organism: uncultured Brevibacterium sp.; assembly: GCA_902489185.1. Lineage (GTDB taxonomy): Bacteria > Actinomycetota > Actinomycetes > Actinomycetales > Brevibacteriaceae > Brevibacterium. Next base: position 1,660 of record CABTZC010000193.1, read on the forward strand.
GCTAAAGGCGGTTACGGCTAAAACTTATGCGCGGCGACGTGCCAGAACGTCGTCCACCACGGCACGGGCGTTGTCGTTCGCCAGCTTCTTGTCTGAGCGGATCGCCGCCTTGCCGGGGCGCAGAGCCGCCGTATCCTTAGCCGCGTCTTCGAGCTCTGGGCGTGTGCCCACCTCGGCGGCAAAGGCGCGTGCCAGCTCCTCCCGGTCAGATGGGGAGTTGCCGTAGGAGGTCTGCGCGGCTTCCATCTTGCCCGAGGTGGTTGCAGGTTCCGCTGGCGCCTTTGTGACGTACGTGGGGACCGGCATGTCCTTGGGGAACCAGCCTTTGCCTTGGCTGAGCTCTTCGAACTTTTCACCCAGGTGAAGTTCCGGCGCCTCAGAGGTGTTTTTCACGCTGAGGTTCTGTTCTGGTTCCTGCGCCACGGTCCGTGCAGTGTCACGTTCGGCAACCGGTGCGGAAGGCGCCTCTCGCTTGGCGGGTTTCTGGACGCCTGGGTCTTCCTTCGCAGCTTCGCTCTTGACAACGGGGATTTCCGACGTGATTGCCTCTGGATCAGAAACACGCGGCTTCGACGCGCTCGTACGCGCAACACGCTTTGCTGTTTCAGGGCGCACAGTCTGCTGAGCACGTGGTGCTTTGCGCGGAGTTTCAACGGAACCCGGCTCGCTCATACCGTTCAGCGCAATCACCCCGGTGAGGCATGCGAGCGAGGTAGCCAGGGTGAGCACCGGCGCGGCGAAACTCAAGGGGCCAAAGATCGAGAACACACCGGTGACTACTGCCACTGCAAAAAACCCCAAAAAGCCCAATGCCAGTAACCGCTTGAGCTTGTTCGTTTCCCGCTGTCCTGGTGCAGAAGCACGCACGCCACTGTGTCGTGGGGCGGCTTTGACAGGTGAGGACGGCGTACCTGCTTTGACGTGAGTCGTACGTGCCTGCGTCACAGACGTGGCGGGCGTGCGTCCACCTGCCTTCCCTGCCGAGGTCGTTGCTCCAGTGGTCTTGGGTGCGTGAGTCGTGCGTGTGTGGTTCTTAGGTGTGTGTGCGGTCATGCGAATGTCCAATGGTCGGTGTGAAACAGCGACGGATTCCATCCCGGATGCCGGGGCTAAGTACACGTGGTCGTGGGTGTTTTCCTGAGCGACTTCTTCCGTGTCCATCCCACCAGAAACCACGCTCAGCTGAGGCTCCGGGCGCCGCAAAGAAATGTGTGGCGGCTGTGCCGCAAGCGGGACACCGGCTTGCGGGATATCAGCGATCTCGCCAGCGAGGAGCGTGTGCGGCTGCGATGCTTGACCGTCGCAGGGTGTGCGCGAACGAGTTCGTGGGTCGCGTGCTGACGGCGGCACCGTGTCCGCGTCACCCGATTTTGCCGCCCCTTTAACCAGGGAAGGTAACGCGAACACAAGCACTCCAACGATGATGAGAATGACGATACTTGTGTCCACATTCTTACCTTATGAGTAATGCGATTCGCGGGTGAGGACAACGCGCGGAGTGTTGCGAAAGCCTGTTTTTATTCGCGTGATCTGTACGACTGTACAGTGCGTCGGTACCTGTTCATCACACCTTCTGGCACTTCCGTTGACAGCAAAGCGAAAGTGCGGTGATCGGCCCACTCCCCGTTGATGTGCATATATTCTTTGCGCACGCCTTCGTCCCGGAATCCCAACTTTTCGACCACGCGCAGACTAGCCGAGTTTTCCGGTCGAATGTTGATTTCCATACGGTGAAGACCAAGCTCAAAAAAACAAAAGTCTGTTGCGAGGGCAACGGCCCGAGGTGTATATCCCCTGCCTGCTACCCGCGAGTCGATCCAGTACCCCAGGGACGCCGACCTCAGCGATCCCCAACTGATCCCACTGACGGTGAGCTGACCTCGGAAATGGCCGTCCACAATCAGTGCGTACGGAAGTAGTTCGCCCCGTTTACCAGCGCTGTTCAGCAGTTTGCGCAGACGCGAGAACGTGGGAATGCCGCCTTCCCAACCGGGGGTGGTCGCTTCCCACGGTTCCAGCCATTGCGAGTTGACGGACCGGACTTCGACATACTCGCGCTTGTCCGTCCTCAGAAGCGGGCGCAAGGTCAAGTCCGCGTCGACCAGCCGAGACGGCCACCAATCCACCATGGCTAATCGTGCGAACGTTTGGGCATTCGAAGAATGGTGGCGGTGTCGTTTTCCTGCCCCTGTTCTTCGTCGCCACCCGTCGCTGTCAACCGTGGCTTGGGTGGCTCAGGGTTAGGGTCCATAAGGTCAGCGTATGCCGGCAAGATTTCAATCAGCGTTTCCGTTAACGCACCCGAATTCGCCGGCAACGTCATGACTAATGTGCGCCCCGCCCATCCGGCAACCATGTGTTCGAACAAAGCCCGAGTATGCCCCGATTCCATGAGCACATCACGCGCCAGGTTCACCACACCGCGAGTTCGGGAATCGAGTTCGAGTTCAATCGTGTGGCAGACCGGGTCAATGGACCGTACCGGCAAATCACCCAGGTAAATAAGAAGGTCCAGCGAAGTTCTGGCCTTTGCGAGGAGGCCACTCATATCCTGGGCGTTTTCAACCGGATGTTCAATCGCGTTGAACTCATTCACTGAGCACACATATAGGGCGTGCTTGAGGGTTTGCGACGTCACCACCGCAGGGTCATACGCGATAACCGCACTGAACTGTGGTGGTTCAAACTGGCCAGCTGTCACTTAAGACCCGCAACGTATTCGGTCAGCCACGCGTTGAGTTCCTCGCCGAGGTCGTCCCTGCGCCCAGCCAACGTCACCACAGCTTTGAGGTAGCTGAGTTTGTCACCGGTGTCGTAGCGGTCTCCGCTGA
>CABTZC010000194.1 GCA_902489185.1 uncultured Brevibacterium sp.
CATAGTCAGTACGGTTGAGGTACCCCACCCACGAGTCAAACAGCTGGAACGCGTGCGCGCCTGCGTCGAGTTGCGCTTGGATAAACGTCGCGGACATGTGGGCGAGTTTGCTCAAGATTGCAGAAAACAATTCCGGGTCACCCAGCATCATGGCTTTGGTTTTCTCATGATTCTTGCTGGGTCCACCCTCGATGAGATAGCTGGCCACCGTAAATGGAGCACCCGCGAACCCGATCAGCGCGGTGTCGTCCGGGAGACCTTCGCGGGTGAGAGTCGCTGCGCGCGAAATCGGTTCACACATATCTGCGGTGAGGTCTGGGATCCGGTCTAGGTCCTTACGCGTGTGCACGGGCTGGGCAAACACCGGGCCCACACCCGGTTTGATCTCCACGTCCATTCCTGCAAGCTTCAACGGCACAACGATGTCGGAGAAAAATATGGCTGCGTCCACACCGTGCCGACGCACCGGTTGCAAGGTGATCTCAGCAGTGAGGTCTGGCATGAGGCAGGCGTCGAGCATCGCAATTCCCTCGCGTGCCTTACGGTACTCCGGAAGTGACCGGCCAGCCTGACGCATAAACCACACAGGCGTGTGATCAACAGGTTGAGACAATGCTGCACGAGTAAGGGTCACCATGCCTTTCATCTTTTCAGACTTACCCAGTGGACCGCTACACGCTCACTCTGCAATATGCCAAGTCTCACACTCCCTCCGCGTGGGAGCTTCACTCACCTGTTCACAAAACGTACATTAGAAGCGTGGTCGCACCAGTTCCCTTTACTCCAGAGCCGTTTGCGCAAGCCTCGGATGCGTTGCGCACTTTTTGCGAATCGGGTTCGACACCACACATCAACCTGGAAGAAATTCCTGCCCCCGGGCGCTTAGCTCCGTGGGCGTTCGCCCTCAATGGCGACGTCGATGCACATGCCGTCCCCCACACCCCCAGTTGCGAAGACGAAGTCGCCACGGGCCGGGTGGTTCTCCTGTACGACCCATCAAAACCAGAAGCGTGGAACGGGCAATTCCGGCTCGTCACATACATCCGTGCCGAACTCGAACACGAACTGGGCCACGAAGCTCTTCTGGGGCCGGTTGCGTGGTCCTGGCTCACCGACGCCCTGGAAACATACGAATGTGACGTGACCGAGGTGGGAGGTACCACCACCCGTGCCCTGAGTGAGTCTTTTGGCACTCTGGCAGCAAGGCCCGCAACAATCGACTTAGAAATGCGCGCGTCGTGGACACCCGTGGTGAACCACCCCAATGAAATCGAAGCCCATGTATACGCATGGGCACACCTCCTGTCCACAGTCGCAGGAGTTCCACCGCTCCCGGAAGGAGTCTCGGCATTTCCGGGTCGCCTCCGCTAACTCTGCTTTCAGAACCTGAACACGGGGTCCCTCCCGTAACAGACTCACCGGAGGGTCTCCGCGCTGTTGCTACTCAACTGGCGCACGGACACGGTCCGGTCGGGATCGATACCGAACGCGCCTCGGGCATCAGATACGGGAACCGGGCATTTCTCGTTCAACTCAAACGCGAAGGCGCAGGGATCGTTTTGGTCGACTCAGAAGCGCTGCCCGTACTCTCCTCTTTAAATGCAGCCCTCCACGGGGTCGAATGGATTCTCCACGCCGCGACCCAAGATCTGGGCTGCCTAGCCGAAAAAGGAATGCGCCCCGACGCCCTCTTCGACACTGAACTCGCCGCTCGCTTGCTCAACTTTGAACGCTTTGGACTGGCATCACTGACCGAAGAAATTATGGGCGTGACCTTGGCGAAAGAACATTCCGCCGTCGACTGGTCCATCCGGCCGCTCCCCCACGAATGGCTTGCCTATGCAGCACTCGACGTTGAAGTTCTGGACCACCTTCGCACCGAACTTGCAGGCCGCTTACGCGCGAGCGGTAAATGGGAGTTCGCCCAGCAAGAATTTGACCACCTGCTGTCGTTTACGCCTCCTGTTCACGACGAACCGTGGCGACGCACCCACGGCTTGGGACGGGTCAAAACTGCCCGAGGTCTGGGCCGGGTCCGTGCCATGTGGGCCCTGCGCGACGACCTGGGAGAAGAGCGCGACGTGGCTCCGTCCCGGATTCTTCCAGACCGTGCAATGATTGCGCTCGCTACGGATTCTGTGAAGTCTGAAAAGGACGTCAAACGTCAATTTTCACGCATGGACTCCGAGGACGCGGGCGAGTTCTTCCGGGTCATCAAGGCAGCCGACCGCCTGCCCGACTCGTTTATGCCTCCCCTGCGGACTACACCCAGGGTGCAGCGGGCGGATCGAGAGACGTCGAAGCAACGCTTAGAACAGATGAAACCGGCAATTGCCGCAATCGCCCGGGAGCTGGAGATGCCCCATGACCTGGTTGTGACTCCCCGCTATGTGAAACGGCTCGCCTCGCTCACCACGATTGGCGACGAAGGCGACATCGCCGATTTCTTACGACAGCAGGGCGCACGGCCGTGGCAGATCGAACTGGTGGCGAGACCACTAGCCAAAGCGGCGCACGCTGTGGGCTCGTAGGACGCGTTACTCTCCCACCTGCTTGAGAAGATCCGGTGGAAGCATGTCCATAATCTTTTCGACCATGTCATCAACGTCGAGTCCGGCGTAAGACAGAATCTCTTCTCGGGTTCCGTGAGGGAGGAACGAATCGGGAACACCCAGTTCAACAACACCCGTGCGCACCAGTTCGTCGCGCAAGTCTTGGCGGATTTGTGAACCGATCCCTCCCACTTTGACCCCATCTTCAATAACGGCGACAAGCGCGTGGTCAGCGGCCATGTCCAGGACCGTTTGCGGAACGGGAAGAACCCAACGAGGGTCGACAACCGTGGAGCTCAATCCCTTTTTCGCCAAGGCTTCTCGCACGGCCAGGGCACGGTCTGCCAGAGCACCGACCGACACGATGAGGATGTCAGCGCTTTCGGTGCTGTCCGCGTCTGTGCCGTCTGGAACGGCGAGGATGTCTACGCCATCGGAGGTGCGTGTGAGCGCGTCGATATCGGAGCCGACCTTGCCTCGGGAGAACCGCACGACGGTGGGGATATCGCGAATCTCGATCGCTTCATTGAACTCTTCTGCCAGGCGTTTCGCATCGCGTGGAGCAGCCAGTCGCAGATTCGGCACGATCTGAAGCATTGCCATGTCCCAAATCCCGTGGTGGGACGCACCGTCGGGGCCCGTGACGCCTGCACGGTCAAGAACAAATGTGACGCCCTGGTTGTGCAGAGATACGTCCATGAGTAGTTGGTCGAACGCACGTCCAAAGAAAGTGGCGTACAGGCACACAACCGGGTGCAGGCCACCGTAGGACAAACCAGCTGCCGAAGTCACAGCGTGCTGTTCGGCAATTCCCACGTCAAAAACGCGTTCGGGAAACTCGTGGGCAAACTTGTCGAGGCCCACTGGTTTAAGCATGGCCGCGGTAATCGCCACGATGTCTGAGCGTTTGCGTGCTGCCTTGACGATCTCTTCACCAAAGACCTGGGTCCACGACGTTGAGGATTTTGTTGTCGCCTTCCCGGTTGCCGGGTCGATGACGCCCACCGCGTGGAACTGGTCGTCTTCGTCCTGAATGGCGGGGGCGTACCCGCGACCTTTTTGCGTAATGGCGTGAACAATGACGGGCCCGTATTCGTACTTCTTGGCCCTGTAGAGCGCGCGTTCCATCGCTTCGAGGTCGTGGCCGTCAACCGGTCCGATGTATTTAATTCCGAGTTCGTCGAACATCCCGGCTTCACGCGAAGACACCATATCTTTGAGCCCGCGTTTCATCCCGTGAATGGCTGAGTACACGGCTCGTCCGGGAGGCCCTGACTCTTGGAGCTGTTCTTTGCCCCACGACAGGATCTTTTCATAGCTGCCCATGGTGCGCAGGTGGTCGAGGTGCTGTGCGAAACCTCCTACCGTAGGTGCGTATGAGCGTCCGTTGTCGTTGACGACAATGACCATTTTCCGAGGTGGTTCCGACTTGTCGGCGCCTATGTTGTTGAGTGCTTCCCACGCCATTCCGCCGGTCAGTGCGCCGTCACCGATCACCGTGACAACATGCCGATCGAGTTCACCGCGTAACTGGTGTGCTTTTGCAATTCCGTCAGCCCACGAAAGCGCCGCGGACGCATGCGAGTTTTCGATGACGTCGTGTTCGCTTTCGGCTCGCGACGGGTAGCCTGAAAGTCCATGACGCTGGCGCAAGGTGGGAAAATCACTGTACCTGCCGGTAAGTAACTTGTGGACATACGCCTGGTGCCCCACATCGAACAGAATTGTGTCGTGGGGTGATTTAAAGACGCGGTGGATTGCGGTAGTCAGCTCGACAACACCCAGGTTGGGCCCCAAGTGGCCACCTGTTGTCGAGACAGTTGAAATGAGGTAGTCGCGAATCTCCTTTGCAAGTACCTGGCACTCGGCCACAGAAAGTGCTCGCACATCGGCAGGAGATGCGATGCGTTCAAGAAACGTCAC
>CABTZC010000195.1 GCA_902489185.1 uncultured Brevibacterium sp.
AGCGGCATCATCAGGAGAAAACCCAGAAACGACTCCGCGTCGACAAGATGGATGACGGTTCCTTGGCGTGGGTGCTGCCCAGGATTGGTGCCATGCTGGTCTACCCGCCAGAATCGAGGATCAACCAACTTCAGTATGAGCGGTTAATCGAGTACTTCGATACCGGTGACCAAGACATCAGCCACACCATCAACAACTACCTAGCAACAGAGCAAACAAGCGCTCATAGCCAGGCGCCCAACCCAGAAGCACTAGTACAAACTGCCAAGGTGTCTTTCGGGCATGATTCTGAGGTCGCTGACGAGTACGCAATCGCAGAGGAAGTGTTCAACGGTGACACCCGCCCATGGGAACCCAGCAACGAACCACCACCATTCTGATTTGCCACCACCTTTCTGTTTGAAGCTGATCTGGCAAACCCGTCCGGTGGTGGCTTAGCCGAGCTGCAGTGCTGGCTGTCACCCTGTAATCGGGGTCGTTCTCACTAGAGCCGTTCTACCTCAGTCCTTCTGTCGGCGAGCTCCGATCGCGATCAGGAACAAGCCAGCGACAATCCAGGCTACGAGCACCCAAGGAGAGGCACCTAAGCCGCGACCGTCGAAATAGGCAGCCGAACGAAGGAAAGTGCCGGCCGCGCCGACTGGCATCCACTGCCCCAACGCACCCCAACCAGCAGGGAGCCAGTGGGGGCCAGCAGTAAAGCCTGACAATGGATTGGAGACAAACAGCATGAGAACAGCACCAATGCCAACTCCTCCGAATCCCATGACCGAAAACAAGCCCAGCACGGTGCTGGAGATCGCAAGAATTCCAAGCGACAGCCCAGCCCAAAGCAACCAGAAGCTACCAGCCACGGCGTTAAACCACGGCTGCAAAATCGCGGCGGCGACGAGTCCACCCAGCACTGCTACGCCAACAGCGCCTATAGTCCTCTTGCTTGCGGATTTCAGCTGCGTAGCGAGCAACACCGACGAAGCCATACCTCCGAAGATCAGTGGCAGCAGCGCTGAAGCCAAGCCCACGCCCTGCGGATCTTGCTCCGTCATAGGCGCAACATCGTTGACCGTGACTTCCTGTCCGCCGGCTTCCATCTGTGACGCAATGCCTTTCAGTGTCGCCGCATATGGCGCTCCTGCGCCGCTGGCGATGGTGACCTCTGTCCCAGTCGGGCTGGCAGAGATTGCGCCAACCGTCTCGCGGTTCTTCACCTTCTCTACGGCGTCCTCCGGGCCAGAAGCGTCAACAACCTTGAACGCGCCGGATGTCTCGATTTTTTGCGTCAATGCGGCTTTGGCAGGTTCCGGTGCTGACACGGCCAAAGGAACGTCGTGAGCGCCTGAGTGAATAGCTGGCGTAAGGAAGGCCAGCAACATAAGGGCGATGATGACACTTACAAGCCCGGTGATGGCGACCGGACCAAGTTGGTGACGCTTCCTCGTCTCCGGTGTCTCTTTTGTTTTCTTTGCGGTATCTGACATGACAACTCCTCACTAAACGGAACACATCGCTCCGGATATAAAAGAAGCATAACGCTCCGGTTATACTGGTGCAAACATGGGGTGCAAACATGGGGTGCAAACATGGGAGGTCACATGAGGTCAGATGCTCAACAGAACCGAGAGGCACTACTAAGCGTTGCCCGCACCTTGATCGCAGAACAAGGCGCGGGTGTTTCGTTGCGGGTCATTGCAGCGGAGGCCGGTGTTGGAATTGCGACACTCTATCGGCACTTCCCTACACGTGGCGATCTCTTCCTCGCCCTGGTTATGCAGATGAGCTCCGAGGGACTCGCCGCCATGGACCGCGCTTTAGAGCAGTGGGACGCTGACCCGGAGGCGGCCTGGCGCACTTTCATCATCGAGCTCGCCCAGACGCATTTGAGCGCCCAGCTCGTTGCAGTGGCTGAAGAGGATCCAGAATTTGCGATCTCGGAAAGGGTGTCGTCCGCCCGCGCAGACCGCCTTGCCCGTTTCGATCCCATCCTCGTCCGAGCCCGTGAATCAGGCCTGATCGGTGACATCGACGCCATGCGACTCATCGTCGGAGTCGCTGCCGCCACCCGTCCTCTTCCAGCGTTTGTAGAGCAACAAATCCCAGATCTCCACGAATGGCTCATCGACGCGTATATCCGTGGAATCCGCCCGTAGGTTATTCTCGTTCAAGAACCTCGGACCTCGAAAGGAAAAGTAATGACGCTCCCCACTTTCGACCAAGTCATGGAACTTCCCGCACACGCAGACCTACGCGTGCCACCAGAGTGGATCGACCACAACGAACACATGAACATTCGCCACTACATCGACGTGGCGTCACTGGCCTCCCTGACCCTCATGGAGGAAGCCGGCTTCGACAGCACATACCGCGACGAACACCGCCTCTCGCTATTCACAGTCGAGCACCACCTGCGCTACCTGGCGGAAATGACACTCGGTGATCGCCTCACGGGACACGTGTACCCGGTGAAGCTCGGTTCAAAAGGTGTCCACCTCGTAGTGCTCGTCCTGGACCGCGAACGCGACCAGCTCGCAATGATTTTCGAAACCGTGCTACTTCACGTGGACATGGATGAACGCAAAGCCGTCGAAATCCCTGCCCACGTACGCGAAAAGGCCGTCCCACTGTTTGAAAAGGCCCAGCAACTGGACTGGTCCGCGCCCCTGTGTGGCGTGATGGGCATCAAATAGTGGCCCACGCCCCTGTGGCAGTCACCAAACGTTCAGAATCTCCCCTTTAAGATAATCGTTGTGAATACCACTCCTATCGCACTATGCCTCGCCGTCGTATCGGCCGTGGCTTTGGCGTTCGGGGCGGTATTCCAACACCGAGGTGTCAATGAGTCCCATGCCACCGGCACCAAGTTCGGTGTGAAGTCTTTCCTCGGGATGTTCTCAAACCGCACGTGGGTACTGGGAATGTCAATCACCGTTGTCGGGGTTATCTGCGGCACACTGTCCCTGGCTCTTGCAGCCGTGATGGTTGTACAGCCAGTAGGTGCGATCTCACTCGTCATTTCAGTCCTCATCGCCCAACGAACTCGACACCTCAAACTCACAAAACGCATCATCGCCTCTGTCGCGTGGTGCACCGTGGGTGTGGGGCTTTTCGTGTTTATGTCGGCCATGGTGGCGAAACCTCAAGTTCAGCAGGGTGCCGAGACGCTGCCCCTTGTGTGGGCCACCGGCGTATCTATCGCCGTTTTCACGTTAGTGAAGCTGATCATAAAAGCCCCACCACAGTTGGTATACGTCATTGCAGGTGGGATCTTGTTCGCGTGCGTTGCCACCAACACCCACGTGGTTTCCGTGCAGTTTCTGACCTACGGACTTGGTGGCATCACGTGGCTGAACGTCGCCGCCATCGTGCTGGCCGGACTAGCCGGATCCATTTTTGTTCAGTCCGCCTATGCGTCCGGTCCGCCAGAACTTGTCATTGCAGGACTAACCGTGATCGACCCTATCGTGGCAGTGTTTCTAGGTGCCGTGATCCTGGGTGAAGCAACAGACGCTCCCGTGTGGGTTGTGATCGTGATGAGCCTTATCGGTTTGAGCGCATGCGGCGCAGTCTTTATTCTGTCCAAGTACCATCCAGACGTACTGCGCAGAGCCGAACTCAAAGCACAGACCAGCACGTAAGAACACGTGCGTAACGACACGTCTGACACGTACATTGGACGAACCTCGACCCAAGTGCGGTAGATTGAAATCCGACCATGACGACCGAACTGGGAGTAACACTGAAAGAGCACCACGCCGCTTCAGAGCCCTTGACGATTTGTTTGGCCGCCGAAACCTACGCGCCCGAAGTGAATGGCGCAGCAGTTTTTGCGGAGCGACTCGCCCATGGTTTAGCGAGCAGAGGGCACTCGGTTCATGTCATTTGTCCATCACCTTCGGGGTACGAACGCAGTGAACGCGCAGGCGATGTGTGGGTTCACTACATCAGGTCCTGGCACTGGCCGTGGCACCCCACATGGATGATCTGCATGCCGTGGTGGGTCAAACCTGCCGTCAAGAACTTGATTGACACGATTAAGCCGGACGTTATTCACACGCAAGCTCACTTTGTGATTGGCCGGTATGCGATCGCTGAAGCAACCGCCCGGAACATCCCGCTGGTGGCCACTAACCACTTCATGCCCAACAACGTGGAACCCTACATCCTTGCCCCCGGCCCGGTCCGTTCGGTCGGAACCCGCATGGCTTGGCGGGATTTGAAGAACCAGTTCGAACAAGCGGACTATCTCACCGTTCCCACCCAGCTCGCCGCCGATCTCCTCACCGAGAACGGCTTCACACGTCACGTCCGCCCCGTGTCGTGCGGAATCGACCTGTCGGAATTCTCGCCCAGCGACGAACCAGCGGGGGACAAGCCACCTTCAGTCCTGTTCGTAGGTCGCCTCTCAAGTGAAAAACACATCGAGGACCTGCTGGCAGCAGTTGCACGCACCTCACCAGAACTGAACCTCCACGC
>CABTZC010000196.1 GCA_902489185.1 uncultured Brevibacterium sp.
CCCGCGCCCCAAAACACAAAAAGTCTCGGGACATCGAGTGACCGATGTCCCGAGACTTCACAGGTGGAGATGGCGGGAATTGAACCCGCGTCCGTCGGCAAATTGTCGATTCTTCTCCGGGCGCAGTACGTGTAAATGTGTCTTAGGTCCTGGGTAGCGCACGAACACACTATCCCAACGAACGGAGTTGAGTAAGAGTCCCACTCACACCCCCAACATGTGTGAGCAGCAGTGGCTTTCTAAACGACGCCAGGTTCTAGAGGGAAAGCACCTCTAGGCTGACGGAGTCGCAGCTCGCGGATTAAGGCCTAAATTAGGCGGCGAGGGCGAACTCGGTGCGGTTGTTAGATTTAGCACCTATTTTTTTACAGACAGCATCACGAGTTGAGTCTGCATTCTCGGCCCGCTTCTCCCGACGCAATGTCCAACGTCGAAACCGATCATCCCCATATGCAATTGCCAAACACCCCGCGCATAGCGGGACTTTCTATCTTAACAAAGCCACTAGGAAAACACAGCCCCGAGAACCCACGAAGCCCTGCGACGTGTGCTCAAGTTTCCCAGTAGCGCTATACACAACACCTGCACCACACGCAATATTCCACAGCTTCATCCACACTGTGGATAAACTTTCCACACTTTTCCACACAAATAACGTTTTCGCAGATCAGATACTATGGATAAATCGCGGACTCATACATTCCACATTGTGAAAGGGTGCGTCATTCCGGGATATCCCCAGCTTTTCCACACGTGTGAATAATCACAGAAACGACCTTTATCCACAACCATGACAGCAAAGGAATCCCCGCTAGCTTCCGACACTCCACGCCTCAGATATCTGCCTAGCGGCGGATACGAGCATTTCACCATACCGCTCCATCGCCTTTTCATCCATGCGAACCTTCGGCCCTGACACAGACACCGCACCAACAGGAGAGCCCGTAACTCCAAGAAGGGGGCACCCCACTGAGCAAATTCCTTCATTGAGACCTTGATCATTGATCGCAAACCCCCGACGCTTAACCTCATTGATGGCATCGTCGAGAGCACTGGCCCCGTCAATTGTATTCTGAGTTACTTTTCGAAATGCACCTTCTGCATACTCGCGAATTACCGCTTCATGACTGGCACTAAGGTAGGCGACCCCGGAAGCGCACGTATGCATTTCGCTCATTCCGCCAACCGGCAAAAACGCGCGCAATGGATGAGAAGTATCAACACGCTCAATCAACAGCATGGACCTCCCCCTGGGGACAGAGAGGTGAATCGTCTCCGTTGTATCAAGTTGAAGTTTGTTTAAAAAAGGAAGTGCCACCTCACGAAGGTTCTGCCCTCCTTTTTCCTGCGCGAAGATCTCACCAACTCGACTCGAGATCTCCCACGTGCCATCCGAGTTTTTAATCCAGCCAGCGTCCTCAAGTGTCAGCAGATATCTCTGCACCGAACTTTTAGGCATTGCAGCTCGGCGGGCAAGCTCTGAGAGGCCTACGTTTTGAGCGTCAGCAATGAGCTCGAGCAATCGCGTCGCACAAACCACACTATTGATTGTCATACCCTCTTGACTCCAGACTCCTCCAGGAATAATCTGAGCGCGGTCCACATCGTACACCATCGGTCCACTCGTTGGACCAGAAGAAAGAAGAAACAATGGCGTTTCAAATAACTGCACTTGCGATCTTCGCTGGAGTATTTGCGATTTGTTCCATTCGCAAGGTTCACATTGGAATCTTCATGTTCCCCATCGCTTGCGGAGTGGGCATGTGGCTTGCACACCTTCCGCTTGATGATGTGGTTGCAGGATTTCCTCTAGACATTCTTGTGTTGCTTGTAGGAGTAACCTATTTCTTTGCTATTGCTCAGGTAAACGGCACTATTGAGGGCCTAATCAATATCGTGATTTCGAAAGTCGGTTCTCATCCGGCAGCTCTCCCGGTAGCTTTCTTTTGCATTGCTGCTGTCGTGTCATCCATGGGTTCCCCTTTGGCTTCCTTAGTCCTTGCACCAATTGCACTGCCAATGGCAAAGCGGTTTGCAATTGACCCCATGCTCATGGCCGTGGCTCTCGGTTGCGGTGGCGCCAGCGGTTCATTCGCCCCCACTTCCTTGTTCGGCATCGTTACCTACGGAACAGCGAAACAGGCTGACATTCCAATTAGCCCGTTTGCCCCGTTACTCGTCTCCCTCGGTATGAACCTGGTTCTCTTCATTGGTGCGTACTTCGTATTCGGCGGTCGAACGCTCATCTCAGGCTCACGTTCGTCTGAAATGCGAGCGTCGCTTGGGTCGATGGCAGTCCAACAGTCACCAACCTCGGGGCCTTTAACCATAGCTTCAGCCGAAAAAGTGAAATTGACCGGAATGCAATGGCTCACTTGTGCCTGCATTCTTATTCTTGGACTCGGAGTAATCGCACTAACCATATCGCGCCTTGGTGCAAATCTTGGCGTTCTCGCTTTCGCATTCGGAGCTTTTCTCACCTTCATTGACCCAGATTCTGGGAAAGCCGCGATTTCAAAGATCGACTGGTCCACAGTCCTTCTCGTCGGAGGCATCATCACATTCGTCGAGGTTCTTCAAACGATGGGCGCCGTCGATCTCCTCGGAGACGGCGCTAGTAAAATCGGATCCACAATTCTGGCAGCTTTCATCATCTGCTTTATCGGTGGATTGGTGTCAGCGTTTGCCTCGACTACGGGAATCCTCGCCGCACTTGTGCCACTCGCACTTCCCTTGGTGGCCACCGGTGAAGTCTCCGGCTGGGCACTCATCTGCTCTCTCGCTGTCTGCTCTTCAATCGTCGACCTCTCGCCGTTCTCCACTGTGGGCGCAACCTTCGTGGCGATGACGGAGGAGGGTCAGAAGGAACGTGTCACACGTCTTCTCATCCGCTGGGGCTTGACGATGGTGATTGTCGGCCCTGTTGTACTCGTCGGTCTACTTGTATTGCCTGCCAGCCTCTTATCGTAAGGAAACTCCATGAACGCATATAAACCCTTGACTGGAACCCGAATCATCGATCTAACACGAGCTCTGGCCGGACCTTTTTGCACAGCCTTGCTTGCAGACCTCGGCGCTGAAGTGATCAAAGTCGAGCCAATTGGCACCGGTGATGCAACTCGCCTATGGCCACCATATGAAGACACGAACTCTTTATATTTCGAGTCAACGAATCGAAATAAGAGGTCTGTCTGCCTTGATCTAAGAAGCGACCAGGGAAAAGAAGTCCTCGTGAGTCTGATCGGTGAAGCCGATATCCTTGTGGAAAACTTTCGCCCAGGCGTACTGGCAAAGATGGGGCTCGATTCTGAAAAGCTCAAACAGGCAAATCCGAAATTGGTGATTCAATCAATTTCAGGGTTCGGCAACACCGGGCCACTCAAGAACTATGGAGGTCTGGACCAAATAGCACAGGCTATGTCCGGCATCATGTCTGTGACTGGACCAGATGCTGAGCACACATACCGAGTGGGACTTCCGATTGTAGATATTCTCACGGGCACCTTCGCCGCCATCAGCATTGCGGCGGCACTAGCCGGTCGAAACGAACACCAAAAAGGCGTTCACATGGCCACCTCGCTCCTTGAGTCGGCGGTAGCAGTATCAGTATTCCAGGGACAACAAGCTCTGAGTCTGGGACACGAACCTAAGCCACAAGGCAATGACCACCCGGTGATCGTGCCCTACGGACAGTACCAAACCGAAGATGACAAGATCATTATTGCTATTGCGAAAAACCAGCACTGGCTAGACCTCTGTGAAATTTTGGGCCGACCCGATCTTCCCAAGAAACCTGAGTATTTAGATCCCACTTCCAGAGCGAAGAACCGCGAAAAGCTTCGCGTGGAAATGGAGGCAGCACTCATTCAACATCCAGCTAGCCATTGGGTCGATCAGATCCGCAACGCTGGCATTCCATGTGGCCCTGTTTACGGGTACAGAAAGGTGTTCTCAGACCCGCAGGTTCAAGCTTTGGAAATGGTTCAGACATTGCACCGTAGCGATGGCACCAAGATCCCCTTGGTGAGAGGGCCGTTCAACATCGATGGACAACCGACACGGGTGTCGTCGGCACCCCCTGCACTGGGCGAGGGCACTGAAGAAATTCTGGCACAATTCGGCTTCACTAAACCAGCCGTCGAAGATCTTATTTCCAATGGCATCGCACAAACTCAAGAGCAAGGAAAATCGAGTGACTGATAAAGGCCAGATTCTATACTCCGTCGACAACGGCATGGCAACGATCACCATCCGTAACCCCGCCAAGCGAAACGCGATCTCCGCCAGCATGTGGAAGCAAATACCATCTCTCATGTCTCGTGCGGTCGCCGATGAAACAGTCAAACTTGTGGTTTTCAGTGGCTCCGACGGGAAGTTCCTCGCAGGCGCGGACAATGCCGAGCTCCCCCGGATCGCAGGGTTAAACCGCGG
>CABTZC010000197.1 GCA_902489185.1 uncultured Brevibacterium sp.
ATACCTCGGCGGGGGTCACGCCTTGGGCTTGCTCAGCGAGAAGGGGATGTACGTGGCGATGAATGCGCACGAAAATGTGAGCAGTCCGATGAAGCCCATCCATACCAGGATGTTTGGCACCGGGAGTGCGGCAACTCCGAACGCGACGCATGTGATGATGACGGCGATGCTCATTGCGGCGAGTGCTGAAGTGAATGCGCGGGCGCCGTTTGCGAGTTTGTGGACTGACTCTGCTTGCATGTTCAACTCCTGGTTTTGGTAGGTGAGAGAAGTAAGGGGGTGTTTTTCCACACTGATGGTATTGTGACCAGGAACTCACAAGAAACTCCTCCCGTTTCACGGAGAAAATGTGGCGAACAGGTACAGGATCACCCGGCCCAGCTTCGACGTCGTGTCCGTTTTTGGTAGCTTGTGGGCCCGCACTTTGCCCATTCCTGTCATTGTGGCGTTGCTGGGGGAGCGTGGGTACTCCGAATCCTCGGTGCGTAACCAGATTGGGCGCATGGTTTCGCGTGGCGCGATGCGAGCAGAGAAGATAGGCAAGTTTTCAGTGGTGTCGTTGGCGCCGCATGTTGAGGCAAATTTTTTGCAGGTTTCGCCCGCTGCGGTTGCTCCTGTGTACGACGGCACGCTGTCGCTGGTGTTGTATGAGATTCCCGAGGTGTCCCGCACCTGCCGCGACCGGCTACTTTATATTGCGGAACACCACGGGTATGGGAAGTTGCGGTCTGGAGCATTGCTGGGTGTTGTGGACCGTTCGCATGAAGTGTTGCCGTTTGTGGAGTTGCCGCCCGATGCCTGGGCGACTGCGACAACGCTCCGCCCAGTTTCACTGCGGCAGGCACAAGAACTTGTTGAGCGTTCGTATGGCGTGAGTGAAAAAGTGCATGCGATAGAAAGTGCGAGTGTACAGGTTGCGGAGCTTGAGCGCTCTTACACGTCGTCGAGAGTGCTTTTGCCATCAAAGTACTACGACGTCTTCTTTGCCGCATCAATGTTGGGTTTCCGGCTACCGTCGTTACCTGATGATTTGACAATGGGCCCCAACTTGGCGGACGTGCAAGCAAAGCTCATGAAAGCGCTTTTAGATTTGCATGCAGTCGCGTTGCGTGAATCGGAAAATGCTGTGGCAAGTATGGTGCCCAGTGCTGACCTGATTGAGTACCGTGACAGCTAAACGTTGGTCTGTATGCGCCATATAGGTAAGGGTGCTTGACTGTTCTCGGGAAAAGTTAACGTTCGCGTTACAGTCACGGCGTGACTTACTGATAAAGTGCTCTGGTACTGTAATCGGATTTTTGGGCCGCGGTGCGAACCGGGGCCATTGTTTTGGAGGACTCTTGCTCGGCGCAATTGGGCGGGCCTTTCGTACGCCTGACTTGAGAAACAAACTCCTCTTTACCCTTGGGGTAATTGTTTTGTTCCGGCTCGGAAGTTTCATTCCCGCGCCTGGTATTGACTATTCGCAGGTGCAAACCTGTGTTGCTTCGCCCGCTCTTGGTCAAGGCGCATTCGGGCTCATCAACCTGTTTAGTGGTGGTGCGCTCCTCAAGCTTTCGATCTTCGCCTTGGGAATCATGCCGTACATTACGGCCAGCATTATTACGCAGCTTCTGCGCGTAGTGATTCCACGTTTTGAAGCGCTGCACAAAGAAGGCGCGTCTGGGCAAGCTAAGCTCACACAGTACACCCGTTACATGACCATTGCTTTGGCGATTCTGAACGCTACCACGCTGGTGACCACTGTTCGCACGGGTGCCCTGTTCGGCAATGTGGACGCATGTATGAACCTGATCGCGAATGACTCGTGGTGGGGCATCTGCATTATTGTTCTGACGCTGACCGCTGGTACCGCACTTATCATGTGGATGGGTGAGCAGATCACTGAACGCGGTGTCGGTAACGGTATGTCGATCCTGATTTTCACCTCGGTGGCTGCTGGATTCCCTGCCGCTTTGAACTCGATCCTGACGTCGAAGGGTATCGACATCTTCGCGATCGTTTTGGCCGTTGGTCTGCTGGTCATCCTGGCCGTGGTCTTCGTTGAACAGTCTCAGCGTCGTATCCCAGTTCAGTACGCAAAGCGCATGGTTGGACGCCGCATGTTCGGTGGTACTTCCACCTACATTCCAATCAAGGTCAACCAGGCCGGTGTTATCCCGGTGATCTTCGCTTCCTCGGTTCTCTACTTGCCAACGTTGATTTCTCAGTTCGGTGACCCGGAAGCCGGATGGGTACAGTGGATCAACGCTCACCTCACGCGCGGTGACCACTGGATCTACATTGTGACGTACGCGGCGCTCACGATCTTCTTCGCCTACTTCTATGTTGCGATTACCTTCAATCCAGAAGAAGTTGCCGACAACATGAAGAAATACGGCGGATTCATTCCGGGAATTCGTGCGGGTCGACCAACGGAACAGTACTTGAGCTACGTTCTGACACGTATCACTTTCCCCGGTTCGCTGTACTTGACCGTGGTTGCATTGATTCCGCTCATCGCGTTGATCTTGATCGACGCAAACCAGGACTTCCCGTTCGGTGGAACGTCGATTCTGATTGTGGTGGGTGTTGGTCTTGAAACCGTTAAGCAGATCAACAGCCAGATGCAACAGCGTCACTACGAAGGTTTGCTCAGGTAGTTCAGAAAGGTAGCTAAAGCATGCGCATCATTTTGATTGGTCCCCCTGGGGCAGGAAAAGGAACTCAGGCTGCTCGTTTGAGCGAAAAGCTGGGCATTCCCGCTATTTCGACGGGTGACATTTTCCGTGCCAACGTCAAGAACGAAACTGAATTGGGCAAGACCGCTAAGCGTTACATGGACGCTGGCGAGTACGTGCCTGACGAGGTGACGAACTCCATGGTGCAGGATCGCCTCAACCAAGACGACACAGCAAATGGGTTCATGCTCGACGGTTATCCACGTACCGAAGCGCAGGTGCACGAACTGGACCGGATGCTCAAGGAGTCCTCGCAAGAACTGGACCACGTGGTTGAGTTGACTGCCGATACCGACGAAATCGTGGCGCGCCTGTTGGCTCGCGCACAGATCGAAAAGCGCGCCGACGACACTGAAGACGTGATCCGTCACCGCCTTGACGTCTACGTAGAACAGACGCAGCCGTTGACAGACATCTACCAAGAGCGCGGACTGTTGCGCAAGGTTGACGGTCTGGGCGAAATCGACGAGGTTACCGACCGCGTTCTCAAAGCATTAGGAGTGTAATGTTCGGTTCCAAAGTGGAACTGAAATCGGACAAAGAAATCGCGCTCATGCGGAAAGCTGGGCTCGTATCGCGGGCGGCTCTGGAGGCCGCCCGTTCGGTTTTGGTTCCGGGGGTTACCACCGCCGAGGTCGATGCGGCTTCCGCTCAAGCGATCGCGGATGCAGGTGCTACTTCCAATTTCTTGGGGTACTACGGTTATCCTGCGACGGTCTGTGTTTCTGTTAACGAAGAGATTGTTCACGGGATCCCCGGTGACCGCGTGATTCGAGACGGCGATCTTGTTTCGGTTGACGGCGGTGCGATTGTCAATGGCTGGCACGGCGACAATGCCTTCACCACAATTGTTGGAAACACTGCAGATCCTGCCGATCAACGTCTGTCTGATGTGACCGAGGAATCGATGTGGGCCGGTATTGCTGCGTTTGCCTCCGCGAAGCGGGTTGGTGACATTGGTGAAGCGATTGAAGGCTACATCATGGATGTGGCCCCTGACCTGTCCGTTGTGGAAGATTTCACAGGCCACGGGATCGGCACCCAGATGCATATGGAACCTGAAGTGCTCAACTACGGGGCGAAGAACCGTGGCCCACGTGTGCGTCCCGGAATGGTGATTTGTATCGAGCCAATTGTGGTGCGCGGTGATCAGGCGAACACCACACTGGATGACGAATGGACTGTCATAACTAACGACGGTTCACGTGCAGCTCACTGGGAGAACACGGTCGCAATGCACCAGAACGGTATCTGGGTTTTGACTGAGCCGGACGGGGGAGAAGCGCGCCTGGCACCCTATGGCGTTACTCCCGTGCCACTTTCCGATTAATGCGCGGGCCCACGGCACCTCGGCAAAAAATTAAAAAAGTAGTGACGAGGTTCACATAAATCGGTCAGAGTGTCTTAAGATCAAACTCATGACACAACATCAATTGCAACGGCGGAGGCGCGGTGTCGGCGCCTTCGCCTTTATTTCGTCCCTGTCCCTCGCAGTAACCATGGGTGCGCTTCCCGCGCAGGCACAGCCCACAGAAGAATTGCCGAAGCAAGATTCGGCTACCGAAGCTGCGGCCACTCCCG
>CABTZC010000198.1 GCA_902489185.1 uncultured Brevibacterium sp.
ACCAGCAGAATACGACACCGGCTTCACCTACGAAGACGGCATCAAACTCCGACAAGGATGGGCCGGAAGACACCCCTGACACGCCCGACTCATACACACATTTTGAGCATTAACCCCCTAACACGCCAGGCCCATACACACTTTTTGGCCTATAACCCCGTTAACCCAAAACACTCACATAGAGCAACGCAAAAGCCCTGGTGGGTTATCCCACCAGGGCTTTTGTTCTACGAGTGCTGTCTCACTAGCTTCTCGAGTGGAGGTAAGGGGACTCGAACCCCTAACCCTCTGCTTGCAAAGCAGATGCGCTACCAATTGCGCCATACCCCCAAGCGGTGAAATCTACTCTATACCGAGTCGGTGTAAGATTTCCACTCCTGGTGGCCACGCTGGCGTTGTGATCTTAGTCGCAACACACAACCCAAAAGGGCCGCTAACAGTGTGACCGGCAACCATTTCTTCACGTCGTTTCCTCCGATCGGATGTGGTTACGTGGGCCTACCTGGACTTGAACCAGGGACCTCTTCATTATCAGTGAAGCGCTCTAACCGCCTGAGCTATAGGCCCTGAACCGAAAATCTAATATACACACGTTTCAAACACTTTGCAAAATACGTTCTCGCACCCACCAAAACCGTGCAAGTCTCACATCCAAAACCCCACGCAAATCCCCACACCGCACACCCCAAAAACAACTCTCGCTCGGACACTGCACACAGCATCCGAGCGAGAGCTCACAAACTTAGCCAGCTTTAACCGCCGGCCAGGGCCACAGCCACAAAATCAACCTCAGTCGTCGACTAGCGTCAAGCGGAATCCGCCGACCATCTTCGAACCGATGTTGTACAAGAACCCGAACAGCGTCGCCAACGCGGTCATAAGCACCACGTTCACCACGGCCAGAATCACCGCGAAGCTCACAACCGGACCAAACCCAAGCAACTTCAGCATCTCTTCTGCCGACTCAGGTCCCGCAATCTCACCCATGGTTCCACGGATGCTCTCCAGCGTTCCCGTCGCCTGTAGCACCAGCCACAGAATAATGAACGCCACAATCGTCGCAATACCCAGCGCCACCGACAGCAACAACGTCATCTTCGACACCGACCACAGGTCAACGCTGGCCACCGTCAGATTCACGCTGCGCGGCCCAGACTTCTTGTTGCCCTTCATCTTCACGCCGGCAGAGCTCGCGCGCACGCCGTCCTTGGACTTCTTCGCACCACTAGTCTTCGCAACGTTGGAGTGGTCCGGCCCGGACCCTGCCTGGTTGGATCCCGCCGAGGTCGCAGCACCTGCCACCGCAGACGCACCCGCGCCTGCCCCGGCTGCAGCACCCACACCACCGACCTGGGTTGGAGCAGATCCACGCTCAGCCTGCGAGGACGACTGCGATTCGCCACCTCGGTCACGGGACGTATCCGGCCCCGAACCCTGCTGGGTTGGCGCTCCGGAGCCACGTCCGCCCGAGGTCGCTACCACCTGAGTCTGCCCGGCGTCTGACTTGGAACCACCCAAGCGAACACCTTGCGACGTGGAACGCACACCCGAACTGTTTGGCTTAGACGCATCAGCACCCTTCGCGCCAGAAGTGTTCTGGACGTTACCTGATGCAGAGTTAGTTCGGCCCGCAGGAGCCTGCGCAGGTTTTGCTGGCTTCTCGGGCTGTGTCGCCTTCGCGGGTTGCCCAGCCTGACCAGCCTGCTGTGGCTTTTCCGCCTGTCCCGCCGACCCAGCCTTTGCCGACGTGTGTGCCTGCGCCCGCGTCTGTGACTGAGTAGCCTGCTGCGCCTGCGCCGGCTGAGCACTGCCAGCACCAGATGCCTGCTTGTTTTCAGCAGCACCATTCTGCGACTGACCACCGTCAGATGACCCTGCCGTCAAGCGGGTCTTCCCTGCTGAGGTCCTGAGGATCCTTGGCTTGTTCTCGTTATCGCTCACTGGTGTCCATCACCTTCGTCTGCTGATTGGGTTTCCGCTGACTGGCCGTCTTGAGTTGCCTCTGACTGGTCCGAGTCTACTGACTGGCCATCATTCTCAGCGTCAGAAACCGTACCTTCTTCGACTTCATCCAGAATGTCTTCAGCTTCCGGTCCCCGAGTCACCGCAATAATACGGTCCTTCTTACCCGGCTTCGCAAACACGACTCCCATCGTGTTACGTCCCTTCGCGGGAACCTCGTCGATCTTGGACCGCACGACCTTGCCCATTTCCATAACAACGAACACGTCGTCGCCTTCGGACACGATCAGTGCGCCAACCAAGTCTCCGCGCTGCTCAGTGATTTTAGCGACCTTGATTCCAAATCCGCCACGTCCCTGCAAACGGTATTCCTCAACCGGTGTGCGTTTTGCGAATCCAGCTTCCGTCACTACGAACACGTATGTGCCTGGGGTAACGACGTCCATGGTGAGCAACGTGTCGTCACCTTTGAACTTCATTCCGGTGACGCCCGAGGTGGCACGTCCCGTTGGCCTGATTGTCGAGTCGTCCGCAGCGAACCTGATCGACATACCTTTACGGGACACCAGAAGTAGGTGGTCCTCAGCGTCAACCAAGCGCGCTGAAACCAGTTCGTCTGGCTTTCCATCTGCCATTTCGCGCAGGTTGATCGCAATGACACCACCCGTACGGTTGGAGTCGTATTCAGACAACCGCGTCTTCTTCACCAGACCAGACTTCGTGGCAAGCATCAAGTACTGCGCCGCGTCATAGTCCGGGATCGACAGGACTTCCGCAATCTCTTCATCCGGCTGGAGCGCCAACAGGTTCGCTACGTGCTGACCCTTAGCGTCACGCATACCTTCTGGCAGCTCATAAGCTTTCGCCCGGTACACACGCCCTGTGTTGGTAAAGAACAACAGCCAGTTGTGCGTGGACGTCACGAAGAACTGCTCCACCACATCGTCCCCACGCAGGCGGGCACCCGTGATGCCTTTACCACCTCGATGTTGGGCCCGGTACAACGCAGACTGGGTGCGCTTTGCATACCCTCCACGAGTAATGGTGACGACAACTTCCTCTTCAGGGATGAGGTCCTCCATGGACACATCCCCGTCGAACCCAGCCAGAATCTTGGTACGGCGGTCGTCTCCGTAGCGCTGCACAATCGCGTCAAGCTCTTCCGACACGATCTCACGCTGACGTGCAGGCGTTTCCAGGATGTCGTTGTAGTCCTTGATCAGCTCTTCGATCTTCTGCGCTTCTTCTTCAATCTTGAGACGTTCAAGCGCTGCCAGACGACGCAACTGCAAGTCCAAAATCGCATTTGCCTGGATTTCGTCGACGTCCAGCAGTTCCATCAGGCCGGTCCGCGCCTCATCTGAAGACGGCGAACGACGAATCAACGCAATCACTTCATCAAGAGCAGACAGCGCCTTGAGGTAACCGCGCAAAATGTGCGCGCGCTCTTCCGCCTTCTTCAAACGGAAACGCGTACGACGCACAATCACGTCAATCTGGTGCTTCACCCACAGGCGCAAGAACGCGTCAATGGACAAGGTACGTGGCACGTTGTCCACCAGCGCCAGCATGTTTGCTGAGAAGTTTTCCTGCAGCTGCGTGTGCTTGTACAGGTTGTTCAGCACGACCTTGGCAACGGCATCGCGCTTCAGGACGATAACCAACCGCTGACCGGTACGTCCAGAGGACTCGTCACGCAAGTCAGCAATACCGGCAACCTTGCCGTCTTTGACATACGACGCGATCTTGTTGGCCAACGTATCCGGGTTCACCATGTACGGAAGTTCAGTCACCACCAGGCACGTGCGCCCCTGGATCTCTTCCACTTCCACAACCGCACGCTGCGTGATCGACCCACGACCGGTACGGTATGCGTCTTCAATTCCCTTGCGTCCCAAAATGGTGGCGCCGTTGGGGAAGTCTGGCCCCTTAATGATGCCCAACAGTGCTTCAAGCGCCTCTTCGTTTGTGGCATCCGGGTGCGACAACAACCACTGAGCACCGGCCGCTACTTCACGCAGGTTGTGCGGCGGAATGTTCGTAGCCATACCCACCGCAATACCGGCCGAACCGTTGACCAGCAGGTTTGGGAACCGAGCCGGCAAGTACACAGGCTCCTGGTTACGCCCGTCGTAGTTGTCCTGGAAATCAACCGTGTCTTCTTCAATGTCACGCACCATCTCCAAGGACAGTGGCGCCATCTTGCATTCCGTGTAACGAGGAGCAGCCGCACCGTCATTACCAGCCGAACCGAAGTTACCCTGCCCATCAATGAGCGGGTAGCGCATGGCCCACGGCTGAACCAAACGCACCAACGCGTCGTAAA
>CABTZC010000199.1 GCA_902489185.1 uncultured Brevibacterium sp.
CACCCGCCCGCCGTCACCCCAGTACACCTGGTCCTCGCAACAGCGTCACCGGATCGACCACAAACTCGCGTTGGAGTCAGCGGGCGTCGAAACCTACCCGGTTGAGAGGCCGGTCTCTACCACCTCGGTGTTGGACCTAAATATGCAGAACCGCCCGGTTCCAGCGCCCGGAACGCTCACCCACGCCGAGGTGACCGTCCGTGGCCGCGTCCGGTCACGCAGGCGGTTCGGCGGCTTGGTATTTATGGATATCGAGCAGGATGGCGCGTTCGTGCAATCCGTGTGGAACCGTTCAGAAGTCAGCGACTGGCACGTGGGTCTGCTCGACGTAGGTGACTTTGTGAGCGTCACCGGACACGTGGGGACCACCGATCACGGCGAGTTGTCAGTATTCGTTGAACAGTTCACGCTGCTGGCCAAAGCCATTAGACCCACGCCTGCGTTGGGGCACCCGGTGGGAGAAGAACAACGCCGCACCAACCGGTCACTTGACCTGCTCACTGATGTGGGCGCACGCGACGTTTTAGTGGCACGTTCTTGTGCGATCCGGTCCTTGCGCGACACCCTTCATGCACAGTCGTACATGGAAGTCGAAACACCCATGTTGCACACAGTTCATGGAGGTGCGGCCGCCCGGCCATTTACCACCCACATCAACGCGTATGACATGGATCTGTCCCTGCGTATTGCACCAGAGCTGTACCTCAAACGCCTCATGGTGGGTGGCATGGACAGGATTTTTGAGATCGGCCGAAACTTCCGCAACGAAGGGGTTGACGCCACTCACAACCCGGAGTTCACGTCTCTTGAAGCGTACGCTTCAGGACTGACCTACCACGATATGGAGCGCCTCACGATTGCTCTCATTGAGAACGCGGCGCGGGCGGTTAACAGTGAACCGGTTGCCAAGTACCGTGATGCGTCAGGCAAGGTGCAAGAGCTGTACTTGCCCGGCTCGTGGCGGTCCATGACAATCCACGAGGCGGTGTCGCATGCCGTGGGTCGGGAGCTCACCCTGGATACCTCTCCCGAGGTGTACCGCGCAGAGTGCGCGCGTGCCGGTATTGAGGTTCCTACGGACGCTTCCCAGGCGTATATGCTCATGGAGCTGTATGACGAACTGGTCGAAAAACAGACCGTTGAGCCCACGTTCTACTACGACTTCCCGGCCGAAAAATCGCCACTGGCCCGTCCGGGTAGGCGCGACAGTCGCGTTTCCGAACAGTGGGACCTGGTGGCTTTTGGGATGGAAGTGGGCACCGCGTATTCGGAACTCATCGACCCTATGATTCAGCGTGAACGTTTGACTGAGCAGTCACTGGCGGCTGCAGCGGGTGATCCAGAAGCCATGGAGGTCGACGAAGCGTTCCTCACCGCCCTTGAAATGGGCGCCCCACCCATGGGTGGTCTTGGCCTGGGGGTGGACCGGGTGGTCATGATGCTCACGGCCACCACGATCCGCCAGACGTTGACCTTCCCGTTTTTGAAACCTACAGGAAGCTGACCAAGACTGAAGCAATTACCACTGAGCCTGCGCTCACCGAGGTGAAACCACCAACGAGCATGGGTGGCAGCATCGCTTCTCTCAGCGCATCGCGCTCTTCCTCTGTACGCCCTACTGAGCGCACAACTTCGTTTGTGAGGAGGTAGTCGGCCGGGAAGCCGTACATGGCGGTCAGGGCTACCGACATTCCCAGGGTTGTCTTCCACTTGAGGAGCTTAGTGGCGATTGCACCACCAATCATGATGCCCACGGCACCCACTGCCAGGATGACAGCTACTGGAATGAGAGCGGCCAAAACATCTGACAGCGAAGCGGCAACCAGGGGCGCCATCACGATTGCGACAACACTGGCCATAGCAATTCCAAACGAGCTGGATTTCTCCATTGAACGTTCTGGAGTCAGACCAATCGCGGTCGAAGCAACACCCAGGACAAGGGCAATGATCGACGACGGAATGTGGGTGGGTATAGCCAGAAGCGTTGCAAGTGAACCACCGACCAGAATGAGGAACAGAATGAACAGTTCGTTGTCGACCAGCATTTGCGGAAGGTTGACTAGCTTCTTGTCACCACCGTTTTCCTTTTGAACTTTCTTGTGGTTACGAGCCAGTTCTTCCAGGTCACCCGAATCACGGAGCTTAATCGCGAACTTGCGCAACAACACGTTGGTCAGGGGCATTGATGGAAGGGACTGAAGCATCAGCACAAGGGCTGGCAGCACCACAATCGCGGAGTCCACGTTGGCAGCTTTCAACCCGTCTGTGGTCAGACCCGTTGACACGATCCCACCCGCCAGGGGACCGGCACCGGCCACAACGTATTGGAAACCAAAGATAGGACCAATCACTGCGGCAAGCACACCTACGGCGACGATCATTCCGGCAATTGAAATCACCACGCTACGCCACTGAGCGAGCATCGTTTTCAACGGGATCAGCGAACCCATGTGGAACAGCAGAGGCGCTACGAGAATCGCGTAGATCTGTGGAAGGTACGAATCGTCGATGATGGTCTTGGGAATGATGTTGAGCTGAACAGCAATAAACGTTCCCAACATGGCAATGAGAAGAGCTGGGATCCGGGCCTTTGACCACAGGGAGATCAGCTCGCCCAATGCGATGAAAGCGAGAAGAATTGTCGCGGCAAAAATAGCGGTCATGAGTTGTTACCTCGCTGGTTGTACTCCCATGCGATGTGGGCGAGCGCTGCCGCTTGATCTGCCAGAACAGCATCGTCGAAGAGGACATGTGGTGAATGGTTGTAGGCTGCTGTGGCCGGGTCTATCTCAGGTGGGCTGGCTTGAAGCATCAGATATGCTCCTGGGACTTCCTGTAAAACAAACGCGAAGTCTTCTGAACCCATAATCGGTTCATCTGGCACTCGGATCCGCTTTTCACCGAACACCTCGGTCAGCGCTGAACGTACAAGGTCAGCTTCTTCACGTGCATTAATCGTGGCGGGATATAGTGTCTCCCAGTCAAAGTCGACTGTGCAGTTATGCGCCTGGGCGATGCTCTCAGCCAATTGCTTGGCGTATTGCGGAAACTTCTCGGTTGTTTCATGTGACAGTGTTCGGACCGTTCCGCCCATTGAGGCAACAGATGGAATCACATTCAGGGCTTCTCCACCCTGCAGAGCCGTGATGGAGAGAACTACGGGGTCAAGAACGCTGAAACGTCTGGTGATCATGACCTGAACGGCCTGACAAAACTCCACAAGCGGTGGTACTGGGTCGGTGGCTGCGTCCGGCCTTGAACCGTGGCCACCTTCGCCGTGGAATGTCACGCGCAGGTAGTTTGATCCAGCCATCACTGTTCCTGGTCGGCATTCGAATACACCCTGTTCGCCTGGGAGGACGTGAAGGGCGAACGCGGCGTC
Source organism: uncultured Brevibacterium sp. (assembly GCA_902489185.1). Classification (GTDB taxonomy): domain Bacteria; phylum Actinomycetota; class Actinomycetes; order Actinomycetales; family Brevibacteriaceae; genus Brevibacterium. Next base: position 3,383 of record CABTZC010000199.1, read on the forward strand.
GACTGGTGATCCCGCCGCGGTCAAGATTCCTTCTTCGAGCATTGGCTTTGCTCCGCCGGGTCCCTCTTCCCCGGGTTGGAACATAAAGGCAACAGTTCCCGGCAGTTCGTCCTGATGAGCGCTTAACAAACGAACGGCACCAACCAAACCTGCTGTGTGGAGGTCGTGGCCACACGCGTGCATGTTGCCGTTAGTGGCAGCAAAAGACAGCCCTGTTTCTTCAACTACAGGAAGCGCGTCCATGTCACCGCGCAACAACACTGTTGGACCGGGTTTGCCACCACGCAAAACTGCCGTAACCGAGCTCAATTGCTTGCCCAGAGTAATCTCGACTGGTAACCCGGTCAGAGCGTCGAGTACACGTTTCTGGGTACGTGGCAAGTCATTCCCCAATTCCGGATCAGCGTGGATCTCTCTCCGAAGTGCAACCAGGTCCGGAGCTATCTCTTTCGCCTCTGCAACAAAGTCGATCGTCATCGCACCCCTCTTTTGATCGGTTCTGTAACGTGTCCCACAAATTAGCAGTCCCGAATATGCCTGGGACACCAGTGTTGCCATGTGAAACTCAGGCAACGCGCTCTCCTGATTCGTAGGGTCCTAATAACCGGGGGTACTGTTGCTTGTATGGTCGAACGTTTCACTCCTCCGCAGGGATGGGGAGCTGCCGCTGGTGAGCTACTCGGAATCGACCTGTGGCGGATTCCGTTCGTCATCGTGTCAGCAGTCATCATCTACGTCGCATTCCTTATTCTCGTCAGAGTTTTTGGCATTCGCATTCTGGGAACCATGAGTTCCTTTGACGCAGTTGTCATCATCATGTTCGGGGCAGTCGCTGGACGCGTCATCCTGG
>CABTZC010000200.1 GCA_902489185.1 uncultured Brevibacterium sp.
ACGCAAATGTGGCGTTATTATGTGTAATGTCTGCGAATCTCATAAAGATCGCGGTATTTCGCGGGATTTAGTGGACACAGATTCGCTCGATTGGATAAAGCAACGCTCACCGGCGTAGCTTTTATATGTTATTAAAACTGTCTCAACTGGAGGATGCCCCGTGGCTAAAGCCTCAACGGGCACGCTGTACCGCGGACATGAAGGAATGTGGTCCTGGGTCGCTCACCGCGTCACAGGTGTCGGCATTTTCTTCTTCCTGCTGGTCCACGTGCTTGACACAGCCCTAGTACGCGTATCGCCCGCAGCCTACGACGCTGTCATCGGAACCTATAAGACCCCCATCATGGCAATGGCCGAAATCGGCTTGGTTGCTGCGATCGTTTTCCACGCATTCAACGGTGTGCGCGTGATCCTTGTTGACTTCTGGAAGGGTGGCCCTAAGAACCAGCGCAAGATGTTCTGGGCTGTCATGATCCTGTGGCTCATCGTTATGATCGCGTTCTTGCCCCGCCACCTCATGCACACGTTCGGAGGTTGAGAATAGTGACGGCTACTTCAATCCCAGCTCCTCGCAGCGAATACACACGGCACAAGAACACCCGTTCCAAGTTTGAACTTGCCGCTTGGTTGTTCATGCGTATTTCGGGTCTGCTTCTTGTTTTCCTAATTTTTGGTCACCTTTTCGTCAACCTGTGGTCAGGCGAAGGTGTGCAGGGACTCGACTTCGGTTTCGTCGCCGGTAAGTGGGCTAACCCCTTCTGGCAGATCTGGGACCTGGCTATGCTGTGGCTGGCCATGCTCCACGGAACCAACGGTCTGCGCACCATCATCAACGACTACGCAGAAAAGCCAGCAACCAACGTTGTCCTGCAGCTGGTTCTGTACATCGCTTCAGCCATCGTTGTGGTTCTGGGAACCATGGTGATCTTCACCTTCGACCCATGCCCAGTGAACACTGCGGCTGAACTTCTGCCCAAATTCTGCACCGCTTAGTGACAGTCGTTTAAAGGAGAATTGAGTATCTATGCAGGTACATGAGTACGACGTTGTCATCGTCGGCGCAGGTGGCGCCGGCATGCGCGCAGCGATCGAATCCGGACAGCGCGCACGCACAGCTGTTCTCACCAAGCTGTACCCAACCCGTTCGCACACCGGTGCGGCCCAGGGTGGTATGTGTGCAGCACTTGCCAACGTTGAAGAAGACAACTGGGAATGGCACACGTTCGACACCATTAAGGGTGGCGACTACCTGGTAGACCAGGACGCGGCTGAAGTCATGGCAAAGGAAGCCATCGACGCGGTTTTGGACCTTGAAAAGATGGGCCTGCCGTTCAACCGCACGCCTGAAGGAAAGATTGACCAGCGTCGCTTTGGTGGACACACCCGTGACCACGGTAAGTCGCCTGTGCGTCGCGCGTGCTACGCAGCTGACCGTACCGGTCACATGATTCTTCAGACCCTCTACCAAAACTGTGTGAAGCACGGTGTTGAGTTCTACAACGAGTTCTACGTTCTAGACCTAGTCATGACCGAAGTCGACGGCCAGCGCCGTCCGGCTGGTGTCGTTGCGTATGAACTGGCAACCGGCGAAATCCACGTGTTCCGTGCAAAGGCCGTTGTGTTCGCAACCGGTGGTTTCGGAAAGGTCTTTAAGACCACGTCGAACGCTCACACGCTCACCGGTGACGGTGTTGCTGTGACCTACCGCAACGGGCTTCCACTTGAAGACATGGAGTTCTTCCAGTTCCACCCCACCGGCTTGGCTGGGTTGGGAATTCTGCTGTCGGAAGCTGCCCGAGGTGAAGGTGCAGTTCTGCGTAACTCGGAGGGTGAGCGCTTTATGGAGCGCTATGCGCCCACCATTAAGGACTTGGCTCCACGTGACATCGTGGCTCGTTCCATGGCTAACGAGGTGCGCGAAGGTCGCGGTTGTGGACCCAACAAGGACTACGTTCTTCTGGACCTCACCCACCTGGAACCGGCACACATCGACGCGAAGCTTCCGGACATTACCGAATTCGCCCGCACCTACCTGGGTGTTGAGCCCTACACGGAACCTGTTCCAGTGTTCCCCACGGCTCACTACGCGATGGGTGGTATCCCCACCAACGTTAAGTCGGAAGTACTTTCCGACAACGACACGGTAGTTCCTGGCCTTTACGCCGCCGGTGAATGTGCATGTGTTTCGGTCCACGGTTCCAACCGTTTGGGAACCAACTCGCTTCTGGACATCAACGTGTTCGGTAAGCGTGCGGGAATCGCCGCTGCGGAATACTCCAAGACTGCAACGCTTCCTGAGTTGCCTGACGGCGCCGCTGACCGCACGGTCGACATGATCGAAACCATGCGTCGTTCTAACGGTTCGGAACTGATTGGCGCTATCCGTAAGGACCTTCAGGAAACCATGGACACCCACGTTCAGGTGTTCCGCACCGAAGAAACCCTGCGCACAGCGCTTTCAGACATCGAAGCTTTGCGTGAACGCTACAAGAACGTGGGCATCCACGACCGCGGTAAGCGCTACAACCTGGATCTCCTCGAAGCAGTCGAGTTGGGCTTCCTTCTTGAAATCGCCGAGGTGGTTACGGTTGCCGCTCTGCACCGTAAGGAATCGCGAGGCGGACACTTCCGCGAAGACTTCCCTAAGCGTGACGACGAAAATTTCATGCACCACACCATGACCTACCGGGACGAATCAGCTACTGCTGAGGGTGTTGCCGGAATGCGTTTGGAAACGAAGCCCGACGTCGTAACGCGGTACCAGCCTATGGAGCGTAAGTACTGATGAGTGAAAAAGAAGTAAAGACAGCCGAGCCAGCGTCCAAGGTTGATCTTCCGGATCACCTAGGTGGCGGTGGCGGAGAAATCCCATCGTTCGATTGCACGATCCGTATTGCACGCTTCGACCCCGAAGCTGACTCCGAGCCACACTGGGAAGACTACAAAGTCACCATGTACGGCACGGACCGTATCCTTGACGCTTTGCACAAGATCAAGTGGGAGATCGACGGAAGCCTGTCGTTCCGCCGTTCCTGTGCACACGGTGTCTGCGGCTCGGACGCTATGCGCATTAACGGACGTAACCGCCTGGCATGTAAAACCTTGCTGAAGGACCTGGACACGAACAAGCCCATCACGGTGGAAGCAATCAAGGGCTTGCCCCTTGAAAAAGACCTCATCGTGGACATGGAACCGTTCTTCCAGTCCTACCGCGAAATCATGCCGTTCTTGATCACGTCTGGTCACGAACCTACCCGCGAACGTCTGCAGTCACCTGAAGACCGCGCAATCTTTGATGACACCACCAAGTGCATTCTGTGCGCTTCGTGTACGTCGTCATGCCCCGTCTTCTGGACCGATGGCCAGTACTTTGGACCGGCAGCCATTGTGAACGCACACCGCTTCATCTTCGACTCGCGTGACGAAGGTGGCGACATGCGCCTTGAGGTTCTCAACGACAAGGAAGGTGTATGGCGTTGCCGCACCACCTTTAACTGTACGGAAGCTTGCCCGCGTGGAATTGAAGTCACCAAGGCAATCTCTGAAGTGAAGCAGGCGTTGCTCACTCGAGCGTTCTAACGTGGCTTTATACCACCTGACATGTGGCCGTCGCTTTTTAGCGGCGGCCACTGTTGCCCTCGGAACCGTTACAGTCACGGTTCCCACAAATGTTGCTTGCACGCAGCCGGCGAGCGCGCATACGGTTGCGGCGCAACCGGCAAAGACCACCTCGGCCACGTACACCAGCCCAAAAAACATAGGTGACGGCACTCCCCCACCCACCCCGGCAGCCGACGCGTGGCTCGTCGCAAATCTGAGCACCGGCGAAGTCCTGGTTTCCCACGGTCAGGACGTGGTCGCCTCTCCTGCGTCAGTGCAGAAACTCCTCACGGCCCTGGCTCTGGTCGACGAATTCCCCGACGTCAAGAAAAAACAGCGGGTCACAGAAGACAGCACAACCGTCGACGGCACACGCGTGGGGTTGTTGCGTGATAACACATACTCGATCGACCTGCTGTTCCACTCAATGCTCATGGCCAGTGGTAATGACGCGGCACACGCGTTAGGCGAAGCTGTGGGTGGGCAAGACAAAGCCCTGGAACTCATGCACCGCAAAGCCAGACAGTTGGGGATGGACTCGACCACCGTGGGAACGACAACCGGACTCGATGCGCCGGGGCAGGGAACCACGGTGGATGACCTGCTGAAGCTCGCACACGCG
>CABTZC010000201.1 GCA_902489185.1 uncultured Brevibacterium sp.
CATTTTTGTGGTGGCACGTTTCAGTTAGCTAGCGCTTAGATTAGGCTCCCACACGCACGCGTGCGAAACCAGTTGCCTTGATGCCAGCTTCGTCCAGAACGGACTGAACCGACTTCTTTGGCTCCTTGGCAAAACCCTGGTCCAGCAGAACGTTTTCCTTGAAGAATCCGTTGACGCGGCCTTCAACGATCTTTGGCAGAGCAGCTTCTGGCTTGCCTTCGTTCTTCGCGGTTTCCAGAGCGATTTCGCGCTCCTTTTCAACCAGGTCAGCTGGAACGTCTTCGCGGCTGAAGTACTTAGGTGCAAGAGCAGCGATGTGCACAGCTACGTCGTGTGCAGCCTGGTCGTTGTCACCTTCGTATGCCAGCAGAACACCAACCTGTGGAGGTAGGTCCTTGTTGGTGCGGTGCAGGTAGGAAGCGAGCTTTGCACCTTCGAGGCGTACGACCTTCTTGAGGTCAACCTTTTCACCCAGGGAGGCACCACCTTCGGTGATGATCTGGGAGACAGGCTTGCCGTCGATTTCCACGTTCTTGAACTCTTCAGCGTCCGAAGCGTTGTTCGCAACTGCCAGTTCCAGAATTTCGTCAGCCAGGCTGATGAACTTGTCGGACTTAGCAACGAAGTCGGTTTCGGAGTTGAATTCGATCATGGTACCGACGCCACCGTCGGTCTTAATAGCAACAAGACCGTCCGAGGTCGAACGTCCTTCGCGCTTCGTGGCACCCTTGAGGCCCTTTACGCGCAGGATTTCAACAGCCTTGGCCTGGTCGCCCTGAGCCTCGTCAAGAGCCTTCTTCACGTCCATCATGCCTGCACCGGTCTTTTCGCGCAGAGCCTTGATGTCAGCGGCGGTGTAGTTTGCCATGTGATCTCCTAAAGTCGAGAGGATTTATGTGCTTAGGGTTACAGCACTAACGTGTCAGGCTTCGGTCGACTTGTTGTCGGCGTCAGCAGCGGCTTCTTCCTTGGATTCTTCCTGAGCTGCTTCTGCCTTGGGTTCTTCCTTAGCGTCGGCAGCCTTGGTTTCGTCCTTGGCTTCCTTTGTCTCTTCTGCCTTGGCTTCGTCAGCCTTAGCGTCGTCCCCGCTCTTACCTTCGAGGAGTTCGCGCTCCCACTCTGGCATTGGTTCAACGTCAACAGCGGAAACGTTCTTTTCGCCTTCGTCAGACGAGTGGCGCTTGAGCAGACCTTCGGCAACTGCGTCTGCAACGACGCGGGTCAGAAGGGCTACGGAGCGAATCGAGTCGTCGTTACCTGGGATTGGGTAGTCAACTTCGTCAGGGTCGCAGTTGGTGTCGAGGATACCCACGATTGGAATACCAAGCTTCTTAGCTTCGTCAACAGCCAGGTGTTCCTTCTTGGTGTCAACGATCCACACTGCTGAAGGGGTGCGCTGCATGTCGCGGATACCGCCCAGGGTGCGCTCAAGCTTTTCCTTTTCGCGCGACAGGATGAGCAGTTCCTTCTTGGTGTGACCTGAACCAGCTACGTCGTCGAAGTCGATTTCTTCGAGTTCCTTCAGACGGCGCAGACGACCAGAGATGGTCTGGAAGTTGGTGAGCATACCGCCCAACCAGCGCTGGTTTACGTATGGCTGACCAACGCGCTGTGCCTGTTCGGCAATAGCTTCCTGGGCCTGCTTCTTGGTTCCGACGAACATGATCGATCCGCCGTGCGCAACGGTTTCTTTGATGAACTCGAATGCGGTGTCGATGTAGCCCAGCGTCTGCTGCAGGTCAATGATGTAGATGCCATTGCGTTCCGTGAAAATGAAACGCTTCATCTTGGGGTTCCAGCGACGAGTCTGGTGACCAAAGTGAACACCGGAGTCGAGCAACTGGCGAGTGGTGACGACGGCCATGCCGACGCCCTCCTTTCATGGCGCTTACGCGCGTTCGGGCGCAGGTTCCAACTGGGTTGACCCTGCGCGGATTTCGGTTTGTTCCTGGTATCCGTGGCAGTAGCCCACGCTTCACCCACGTGTCCTGTTGGAGGAATATGTGTGGATAAAACGCACCTGAGGCACCGCTCGTGTGTCGGATACGCGTAGTCAAGAGTTTTGACACTCCTGCTGGCCCCATTTTATGCAGGTCACGCGCAAGTAGCCAAATAGTTACTCATGGCACAGCCCGTGTGGATTGTTTTTCGTTCTCGTGGAATGAGTTGTGTGGATGATTCCGCGGTTTCCACAGGCTAGGGTTCGGGTCTTTTATCAGCGCTGGTCACGTAGTGCTATGAGTACATGATTTCTCGAATTTTGACTGTAGTTTCGTGGCTCGTTTTAACGATGACGCTGATAAGCGCCACATACGTTCCAGATTCCGTGGTGTATGCGGCACCCGGTGAACACTCCGATGAACAGTCTGGCACGTGGATGACTCCGGTGCCTGGGTTTGAAGTGATTCGTGGTTTCGATAAGCCAGACAAGAATTGGCAGTCCGGGCACCGAGGTGTCGATGTCCTGGCGCTACCCGGTGAGCCCGTGCGTGCCCCAGGTTTTGGGGTGGTGCGGTTCGTGGGAGTGATCGCGGGGAAACCAGTGATGAGTGTCGAGGTGGGTAACTATGTGGTGAGTTATGAGTCGGTGGACAGCGATTTGAAGAAGGGCGATGAGATCACTCCCGGGATGCACATGGCTAAGGTGTCCTCCCCTTCGCATTGCCCGCAGGGGTGCGTGCATGTAGGTGTATGGCGTAAGGACAGAGCGAAGGACTATCTCAACCCGGTGAATTTCTTTTCTTCAGGTGCTTCGATCCTTTTGCCAGAGGCGCAAGCGCCTAAGCCCTTGGCGGTCGACCAGCAGCCGAGTTATAAGGGCAAAGGTAAAGGTGCAGGCCCGTGGGGTGGGCACCAAAACGGGCGAATTCCAGCCGTCGCGATGTGTGCCGTGAAGTCTGCGCCAGGTCACATGCTCAGATGTGATGCGGCTAGGGCGTTCGATGAGTTGTCGGCTGCGTTCAAGGCCAAGTTTGGTCGGCCGATTTCGGTCACTGACTCATACCGCACATATGAGCAGCAGGTTATCCTGAAGAAACGCAAAGGTAGAATGGCCGCCACTCCGGGCAGGTCGAACCACGGGTGGGGCCTGGCTGTGGACCTCGGCGGTGGCATCAACCGCTTTGGAACAGCGGAGCATCGGTGGTTGCGCGCAAACGGCCCTAAGTACGGGTGGGATCACCCTGGCTGGGCACGCCAAGGCGGGTCATTGCCGGAGCCGTGGCACTGGGAGTTCATGGGCTAAACCGGTGGGCTGAGACCGTCAAACTTGATGGCGATGCAGTACACATGGAATAGTTCGCGCGCACTGTGTGTTTCGCGGGTATGAGCACACGTATTGCAATCATTGGTGGACACGGAAAAATTGCTCGTCTCGTTACAGAACGCAAAGGTGACGTCGATATCACCAGCGTGGTGAGAAACCCTGATCATGTCGATGAGCTCAGCGCAATGGGCGCTCACCCAGTAGTTCTCGATGTGGAGACAGCGGCGGTTTCAGAACTGGCCCAGATCGTTAAAGGTCACGACGCTGTGGTGTTCCTCGCTGGTGCGGGTGGAGGTTCGGGCGTGTTCCGGAAATACACCTCGGACTTGAAAGCCGCGATCACTTCTCAGCAGGCAGCCAAGGAAGCCGGCGTGAGCCGGTTCGTACAAGTGTCGTTCGTTGGGGCAGAGCACCCAACTGCAGAAGGCACTGACCCGGTGTTTGCCGCGTACTGGGATGCCAAACGTATTGCCGATGACTCGCTTCGGGCGTCTGACTTGGACTTCACGATTGTCAAACCTGGGCGTCTGACAGATGAACCCGAAACCGGAAAGCTCTCGGTTTCCCATGGTGAGGTACGTAAGGGTTCGACTACGGCGCGTGCCGATGTAGCGAACTTCATTCTGCACATCCTGACCGATGAGCGCACATATGGGAAAGACCTGGACATCCTCGACGGGGACACCACGCTTGCTGAGTCTTTGGACGCGTACTTGGCGCAGTAAGTGAATTTAGGCGCGTGGGTGGGCCTGCGTGTAGGAGTCTTTAAGTTTGCCCAAGCTCACGTGTGTGTATATCTGGGTTGAGCTCAGGGTTGCGTGACCTAGGAACTCTTGTACTTGGCGGATGTCGGCACCGTTTTCAACCATGTGAGTGGCAGCCGAGTGGCGTAGACCGTGGGGCGAGATTTCCGGTGAGTTGGCCC
>CABTZC010000202.1 GCA_902489185.1 uncultured Brevibacterium sp.
CATGTGGTGAGTGTCGCTGTGGCGGCTGGCGTTCCCGTGGGGGTAAACGCTTTTTCGCCACGTGACGCAGACCGGGTTCTGGATGCGGGTGCTGACTTCGTTGTCACCAGTGCCGATGTGCTGCTTATTGCTCAGGGCGCGCAAGAGCAGGTGGCCCGAATCCGCACACGAGACTCACGCTCATAAACCTAATTAAGGGATTAGCCCACCTTGGACAGCCAGCGAACTGGTGCTCCCTCACCTGCGTGGCGGAATGGTTCCAGTTCGTTATCCCAGTCCTGGCCCAGCAGAGCGTCCATGCGTTCTGCGAACAGGTCGGGGCGACCGGATGCAATTTCCATGACGGAACGGATGCGGTCTTCGGGGACGACGATGTTGCCGAATGCATCGGTGATGGCGTGGTAGATGCCCAGTTCGGGCGTGTGGCTCCAACGGCCGCCGTCGTGGCCTTCTGACGGTTCTTCGGTGACTTCGTAGCGAACGTTGTCCCAACCGCGAAGCGCAGAGGCGATTTTGGCGCCTGAACCCGCTGGTCCGCGCCAGCAGATTTCAGCACGCAAAAGTCCTGGTGCCGCCGGTTGGTCGGACCAGTCAAACTTAGCTTGAGCGCCAAGAGCACCACCTGCGGCCCATTCGATGTGCGGGCACAGTGCACGCGGTGCAGAGTGGACGAACAGTACGCCCTGAGTATTCATTGTTTCCTCCTTTGTGAATACGTCTTCCCCTACGATCCACAACGAAGGTTTGTTCATAGTTTAGAGCACGACTCGCACGAACAAAAACAGACTGAGCCCTAAGCTTTGCTAATCTTAGCTTTGCGCCCCTGTAGCTCAGCTGGTTAGAGCAGAGGACTCATAATCCTTTGGTCGTCGGTTCAAGTCCGACCGGGGGCACGTTCTATGCCTGTTCTTTTCGTCGTGAAGCAAGCCTGCTCAGAACGGCGCGGGCGGCGTCCACGCACGCGAATCTGTCGGTCGTGAAATACGTTTCAAAGTCATTGCGCCCTTCCGCTCCGGGGCGTGCCAACCTGTGAGCTGTGATCATGGCTGACCAGTCCGAACTCACCACAACAACGGCATATTCGTCACGAAGCGGGTCCGAGGAGTCCAACGGTCCGTCCATAATGTTGGGCAACGTGGTTGCGACCGACTCTCCCGACACGGACGCCAGTACTCCCACCTCGGAAGCGGTGCTGCGGATGAGGTCACCAATCGAAGGATCCAGGCACTCATCAGAAGAGTGAACAACCACGACAACTGCGGAGGGGCCAGCGTGTTTGGCGCGTTCAAGAAGCGCTCGGATCTCTTCCAACAGAAGGTCTTGGGAGGTGATCAAAGGATCGCGGCCTAAGCCTTTACTGATGGAGTGCGGGGTTCCCTGTACTTGTTTATTACGCGTGTAGTGACCTGCCAGGTAGTCCTCGGCGGCCATCTCGAGGGGTTCTGGAGTTTCGGTTCCCGGTCCGAAGAACGGCCCGCTGATGAGCCGGACTCCCATTTGCTCAGCCAGGTCAACGTCACGTTCGTCACGGACGCCGCGCGCGAAGATCACACCCGAGGTGCGTTCAATGTGGGATTGTAGGAGCCATGTGAGCTTGGAAAGGTACGCTCGATCTTCAATCTTCAACACGTCGGGGTGCAGGCACACGATTGACGGGTTGATGAGTGGGATGAACGAGAGCGACTCCAGGTCCAGACCCACGTTGCGGATTCCAATCCCCCACCCCATCTGACGGGCAGAGCGGATTGAACGCAACACGGCCGCCGGGTTTTCGCTCACACTCCTGTGATCGAGTTTCAGGATCATGGAGCGCGCCTGGCCGTCAGGTCGTTCTTCAAGCGTCACAAGGGATTCCGGTTCGGCCGAGAAGAAGAGACGCGTGTTCTGAGTAATCCCCACATTTTCAGCGTCACGCAAGCCGATTCCGCGAATTGATGAGTCGAAGTCACCTGTGTGATCAGACAGCCGAATTGCCTCACGTAAAACCTCGCTGTCACAGTCGTTGACATCGCGACGAAACGGAGTGACAACGTATCCTGCAGGAGAACCGGTGACGTTGTCGTGAACGGGTTCGAAGTTGGTTCCAATCAGCCCGTGTCTGATCACATGTTCGAGGTCATCGGAGTCCAACGAACGTCTCCTCACAGTATCGCTTAAGTGTGTAGGACTTGCGCAGGGCTCCTGAGATAGTGTCTGCGGGAACCACGTATATTGTCCCACAAGTTAGTCGCTAACGCGCGCGACGTCCTTTCACCATGTCATAAACGCCCACACACCCGGCCAGTGCAACAATGACCGAAATGATGGCAAAGGACAGCGCAAAGGTTCCATCCCACCCAAGCGCTTGTTCAAACCCAAAAAAGACGCCGGTGATACTGGCAATGCCAACTGCGGTTCCCAAACGTTGACCCGCCTGGATGACACCTCCGGCTGAACCCGCGTACGCCACGGGCACGTCGTTTAAGGAAAGTGTTTGATTGGGGCTAATCACGACGCCTTGAGCGCCACCGACAAGTGTCAGCGGAATCATCATCCACCACACGCTCACATCAAACGACCGGTTGAGCAGGGCGACGCTAGCCGTGCCAATCAGTCCCACAAGCACCACCACGATACCCATGACGACCAGTTTTCGACCGTACGTAAAAACCCGTGAGCCCGACCAGCGAGAGGTAAAAATTGACAACACGGCGGCAGGGAGTCCGATCATGCCAGCCTCGAAGGCAGTGAAGTCATGCCCCTGCTGAAGGAATACTGCAACGATCACCCATACGCTCGTCACGCCGGTGAACTGTAGCGTGATGAGTAAGGTTCCGTTCGCAAAACTGGGAGTACGAAAAAGCGCCAAATCTACCATGGGCTGGCGACCTCGTTTGGTGTAGTGGCGTTCCCACATGGCCCAGGCAGCAAACATCGAGAGTCCCACTGGCAAGAGCAGATACGCCAGCCCGCTTTCGTGCTGAAGGAATGGCAACATGACAAACAGAATTGCCAGGGTAAAGATCATTGTTCCCACGGGGTCGATGTCAGGTACGCCGGATTTGAGCGCCCGCCACGCACCTTGCGGGAACCATAGGAATGCCAAGATGATCGCGAACACCACGATGGGTACGTTGACTAAGAACGAGGATCGCCAGCCCCACTCAGGGCCCAACAATGCGATCAAAACACCACCCAGAACCGGGCCAATGGCAACCGAAACACCTACTGTCGCACCAAACAAACCGAAAGCAACGCCACGTTGCTTACCGGTGAAAAACTGTTGGATCAGCCCCACTGTTTGGGGGTTCAGAAGGCCGGAGCCCAGCCCCATGCCCACACGCGCGAGGTTTAACACCAACGTATTTGGGGCAAGCCCCGCAACCAACGATCCCGCACCAAACAGGACCAGACCGGCGATAAATAAACGACCTCGGCCGTAGACGTCCCCTGCGCGACCGGCCGGCACCAGAACGACACCGAACGCCAGCGTGTACCCCGCAAGTACCCACTGGAGACCGGAGTTCGAGGCACCAATTGTCGACTGCACGGATGGCAGAACCACGTTGACGATCGAAACGCTGAGCAACGCTGAAAGCAACGGCACGAGCGCGACTCCTAGGAGTCTGCGCTGCTCAAGTGTCATCTCACCTGAGCTCATGACTTCTGTGCAATGACGGCCCGGTAGATGTCTTCGAATGTGCTCACGGTGTGGCTGATGTCGTGTTGGCGAGCAATCGTCTGGGAGACTTTGCTCATGCGCCCGAGGTCGTCCCCCGCTGCCGTAGCGAGGCGGGTGAACGCGGTTGCGAGTTCGTCTACGTTGCGAGGTTCGAAAAGGTAGCCGTTCTCGCCGTGACGGACCAGGTGAGGAAGGGCGACGGCGTCGGCGAGGACAACGGGCTTGCCGGATGCCAACGCTTCGAGTGTGGCTATCGACTGCAGTTCCGCGGTGGATGGCATGCAGAAAAAGGTGGCGTCTTTGTACGCCTGCACAAGTTGTTCTTGGCTGACTTTGCCGGGAATGTTCACGCGGTCCGCAATGCCGAGGTCCTGCGCCTGTTGTTTCAGTGCCTGTAGTTGCTCGCCTGCCCCGATGATCGTAGCGTGGAGGTTCAGTTCTGGTGACGTGCGTGCAACTGCCGCCAGCAGGTCCTCGATGTGTTTTTCGCTTGAGAGGCGGCCTACGAACAGGACTGAAGGTGG
>CABTZC010000203.1 GCA_902489185.1 uncultured Brevibacterium sp.
GTATTTCTTTACGGCTTGGCCGATAGCCTTTTGGGCGTACATCTGTATGTTGGTGTCGACGGTGAGCTGGAGACCGGTTCCGTCGACCGGTGGAACTTGTGAATTGTTTCCCAGCGGAATAGGGTCGCCGGACAGTCCACGTTCGTACTGTTGTTTTCCGTCCTTACCGGTCAGCAGGTGGCGGTATTGTCGTTCAAGTCCGGTCAGTGATTCGCCGTCTGCCCCTACGAATCCCACAATGTTGCCGGCCACTTCTCCCGCAGGATACGTGCGGACTGACGATTCTTCGACTGTAATACCGGGTATTTTAAGCTCGCGGATTTTTACCCACACTTCGTTGGTGAGGCCATCTGCAATGGGGCTCCACCGCTTCTCCCCCTGTACTTTGAGCTTGGGATAGATGAGGCCTGGGTCGGTGTTGAGGATGGTCGCGATCTTGTTTGCCGCCCCCCAAGCTCCCACGACTTGGCCGTTTTCGTCCTTGTATGCAGCAACATTCACCGGGTCCGCTATCAGTTGGAACCGTTTGGCGTTGTCCGCCAGCACGGTTCCGTCAGCGGCCAAAATGGCACCGCGCTTGGCCGGAAGAGTTTTGTCGACGAGTCGAGAGTCCAGCGCTTTTTCCGCGAGTTTTGCGGTGTCCATGCCTTGAATCGATACGAGTTTACCGACGATGAACATCAGGGTGACGACGATCGCGAGTACGACGAATGCCATGCGACGCTTAGGGCTAGCAACCTTTCGGCTGGCTTTCGTCGCGGGCATTTCTCATCCTTTTCTACGGGGTTCGTACTGTTGGCGCTTCGAGATCTTTTCCACTCTCACCGACTGCGGGGAGCTTCTCATCCGATCGTAGGTTTGGTCGGACGTCATCCCGTGTATCGGCACGCGGACCCGGCACCGTTCCCACTTTCTTTCCAGGATCCTCTTTTGCTTCCACGACTTTGCCATCGGATGTGACGAAGAAGACTGTGTCAGCTGGCACCAATCCCATGTGGCGGGCGGCTTTGTGAACATTCTGTGGGCTTTGCCGGTAAGCGATATCTTCTGACAGCCGGTCACGCTCAGATTGCAGGTCTTCGTTCTTTTGGTTCAGGGAGTTGATCTTGTAGGTGGTGTTTGACACGAAAATATTGGCCAGCAACACCGCCACGACTCCAATGAACAGGATCCCCATGCAGATAAACGGGAACGTACGTGTTCGGCGCACCGGAGAGGTGATGAGTTTGAGCGGTCGTTGGGTGGTGACTGGGCTCCGCTGAACGGAGCGCTTCAGTGCTGTGCTCATGCGGGATCAACTCCAATTTTTCTCACGGCCCTCAGACGCACAGACGCGGCGCGGGGGTTGCGGTCGATTTCTTGTTGGGGCGCTTTATAAGCACCTCGGACAATTTCTTCTAGCCACGGTTTGAGATGGTCGGGCACAACAGGCAGGTCAGGCGGTGCCTGGACTGTCGTTCCATGACGGAAGATGCGCTTGACGATCGTGTCTTCGCCTGACTGGTAAGACTCCACAACGGCCACTCCCCCGAGGTGGAGCGCGGAGAGTGCTACGGGAAGCGCGCGCGTGATGTTGCCCAGTTCGTCATTGACTTCGATGCGCAGAGCTTGGAATGTGCGTTTGGCAGGGTGAGAACGTTTCCGCTGGTTTTTAGGGTCGGGCACGATCCGACCGATCAGGTCGGCGAGTTGTTGAGTGGTGGTCCACGGCGTGTGCTCTCGGTCGGCAACGATCGCGCGGGCGATTTTGCGCGCATACCGTTCTTCCCCGTATGTGGAGATAATCCGTGTGAGGTCGCTTTCGGAGTACGTAGCCAGGACGTCTGCGGCGCTCATGCCTTCCGTGGGGTTCATGCGCATGTCCAGTGGCGTGTCGCGGGAGTAGCTAAAACCGCGCGCGTCATCGTCGAGTTGCAAAGAGGAAACGCCGAGGTCGAAAAGGACTCCTGAGATCGGCGGGTTTCCACGTTGATCGAGCACCTGGGCAATGTTGTCGTCTGAGGTACACACAGCCTCAAAGCGGGAACCGAACTGCGCGAGCCGTGACGTTGCGATGTCGATGGCCGCTGGGTCTCGGTCGATTCCGATGACGTGGACGTCGTCATACGCACTCAAGATGCCTTCGGAGTGACCCCCCATACCCAAGGTGAAGTCGATAATGACGGGT
The DNA here is from genome assembly GCA_902489185.1 of uncultured Brevibacterium sp. Classification (GTDB taxonomy): domain Bacteria; phylum Actinomycetota; class Actinomycetes; order Actinomycetales; family Brevibacteriaceae; genus Brevibacterium. The sequence goes on from CABTZC010000203.1 coordinate 2,168, forward strand.
GCGATGTCACGCGCCCGCGCTTCTTCGACCCCTCGCCCGAGCAGGTCGACGCACATGTCGAGCAGAACGGGTACGTGTGGATATGTCATGGCCACCTCCTCTTTGACTGTTGATGTGTTGCTGAAAACTGAACTCCGTTCGTCCACGGCCCTGGCACCGGGGAAGTGTGTCAGGACTAGGGCTTTGGAACCGGGGAAGTGCTCCAAAACAACGTGGACGAACAGAGATCGGAATCCAGCAACATCAGAAGACTCCCTGGATAACTTCGTCTGTCCGATCCGCGAATCCTTGTTCGGTTTCGTTCAAGTAGGACTCCCATGTGTGGGCATCCCAAATTTCAACGCGGTTTCCCAAGCCGATCACCGCGAGTTCGCGCTCGAGCCCCGCGTATTTGCGAAGAATCTGCGGAATGGTGATGCGTCCTTGTTTATCCGGCTGTTCAGCTGAGGCCCCAGACAGGAACACGCGCAGGTAGTCACGAGCGTCCTTACTGGTCATGGGCGCGGTCCGCAGCTTTTCGTGAACTGTTTCGAACTCTCGGGCTGAGAACAGGGTGAGGCAGTGCTCTTGTCCGCGAGTTACCACGAGTCCACCGGCTAGTTCCTCCCGGAACTTTGCGGGCAGGATGAGGCGACCTTTGTCGTCGAGCCGCTGCATATGCGTGCCCAAAAACATGTCATCTCACCCCTTTCGAAACTCCACGAGCTCCGATAGAGACCACTGTACTCCACTTTCCCCCACTAAATACACTTTTACACCCATTGACGCCCTGTAGATGTATATAACTGCAGGTCAAATAGGTGGAGGAAAGTGGAAGAAAAATTTTCAACCGCGCCGTTTTTTAAGCGTTTGACGAGGCGCTACCGCAGTTCCACCGACCAGAAAGCGTTCAGGGGAGGAAAGTGGAGGTGTTCAGTGGGGCAAAGTGGGGTACCTGAGTGGGATCAAGTGGAGAAGCCTTGAGCAATGCGCCAAAATGGAGAAATGAGCACACCCACAGAGGCAGAAATCGCATCCATTGCTGAACTCGCGGCGCGCGCCCGCAACTCGATGAATACGGTTCTTGATGGCAAGGACCGTGTTGTTGAGCTGAGCTTGATCACCCTTTTGGCGGGCGGTCACCTTCTCCTCGAAGACGTCCCCGGGGTCGGTAAAACCTTGCTCGCAAAAGCGCTGGGTCGAGTCGTCGATGGTTCGGTACGTCGCATTCAGTTCACGCCTGACCTTCTGCCCACGGACGTCGTGGGGGTCAACCTGTTCAACCAGGAGACTCGTCATTTTGAATTCCGTGCGGGACCGGTTTTTTCCAATATCGTGATTGCCGACGAAATTAACCGCGCTTCACCCAAGACCCAGTCCGCAATGCTTGAGTGCATGGCTGAAGGACAGGCCAGTGTCGACGGCACCACCTACCTCATGCCACAGCCGTTTATCGTGGTAGCGACCCAAAACCCTATCGATATGGAGGGCACATACAGCCTTCCAGAGGCTCAGCGTGACCGTTTCATGATTCGCACCTCGGTGGGCTACCCGTCAATGGAGTCGGAAGCTCAAATGTTGGCGCACAACACCGGACGCGATCCATTAGATGAGCTGAGCCCTGTGACCACGCTCGATGAAATTGAGCGTGCACGCGCCGTTGTCACGAATGTGACAGCAACGGACGAATTGCGTAACTATATGGTCCGTTTATTGACGGCAACACGTTCTCACGACGCGATTTCCGTGGGCGTTTCCCCACGTGGTGGCGTGCTGTTACTTCGCGCGGCGCAAGCACACGCTGTTCTCAACGGCCGCAACTATGTCACGCCCGATGACGTGCAGGACTTGGCTGAGGAGGTTCTAGCTCACCGTATTATTGCCGTTGAAAGCGACCACCCCGAACACACTTCTCAACTTATCCGTGACGTGGTGGCCGCAACCTCGGTTTCCTGATGCGCGTCACGACTTCTGGCA
>CABTZC010000204.1 GCA_902489185.1 uncultured Brevibacterium sp.
CTGGGCGACGATTCGCGTCAGCACGCAACGGAGTCCGTGACCCGCACGATCGACTCAACGACCTTGGAAGTGACGAAGCTTGCGAAAGTGAAGCGTGAAGGCGTTGTGCTCGCTAACCCAAGCTACGACGTCCTTGGTCCTAAAGGCACCGAGCTCTACATTCTTCCGCAGGCTCAACAGCCAGGTCGTGTGTGGCCAGGTTTCTCAAGCGAAACTCTGGACCGCACGAAGTATCCCGATGGTGCGACGATGACGCTCACACCAGTGAGCGCTCCTAAGGGTGGCAAGTGGTTTGCCTACACAGAGACCTTGGGTGCCATTCAGACCATGTATGCGTCGAGCGACAAGGCCTCCGACATTCCACTCCCACCTGGCACGCACATGCACACGGCATGGGCGTTCACCAAGCCTGGAACGTACACGATCGATGTGACGGCGCGCGCAAAGCAGGCCACAGGTGGTGCGCGAAGCGCTGGTGGCGACGCGACAGCTAAGACGCAACGGCTCACGTTCGTCGTGGACCACAAGTCAGCTGGTGATGACGGTGACGGTTCGACTCCTCCGAGTGAAGAGCCCGGTGAGAAACCAAGCGAGGCGCCAAGCGCACAGCCGAGTGAAGCACCGGGTGAACAGCCCGGCGATCAGCCTTCTGTGGAGCCTTCGCAGGAGCCGGCACCGGCCCCTTCTGACGAACCAACGCAGGAGCCTGCACCAAAGCCTTCGGAGGAACCTGGTGAACAACCTTCGCAGGAGCCTGGTGAGGCACCAACTCAGGCACCTTCGGAAGAGCAACCTGGTGAGGAGCCAGGTAAGGATCCGTCGCAGGAACCAAACGACCCGGCCAAGCCTGGTGAGACCGACACTGACGACACTGGTAAGCCTGATGACAAGCAGACTGAAGCCCCTGCCGATGTCAACGAGGGCGGTTCGGACAGCGGTGCGAACAACACCTCGGGCGGTTCTAGCGACAACACTTCGAACGGCTCCAGCTCAAATGGCACCGGCTCCAACGGTTCCGGCACGAACAACGGCGGCTTCCTGCCACGTACGGGTGCGTCGGTCCTGCCGATCGGCCTGACTGCGGGCTTGCTCGTTGTCACTGGTGTTGCGCTAATTGCAGCTGTGCGCCGTCGCAACAGCTAAGTCCGGCACAACCAAGGCCCGCACTTCCCCTTAACCAGCGCCCGCCAGGTGTTTTGAGAAATCAGTTCACACTGGCGGGCCACGGTACGGGAGGTGCGGGCCATCTTTCTACCACCTCGGAAACGGCCACCCCGCTACCACCTCGGGAACGGCCACCTCAAAGCCAACCCCCTCAGTGGGTTGTCCGTAGAGTCAGCTGCTTGACGAACAACGCCAGCACAAGGGCGGCCACAACAAAAGGCACGCCACTGACGAACACCAAGTGCATGGCCTCACCCATGCCTTGGTGAATGGCATCGACAATTGGCCCTGGCAAGGACTCAAGTTTCGCCGGATCCAAAGCCGAACCCACCCCTGAGTCCGCACCCATGGCACCGCCCATCCCCTTGGCCCCTGCAGGCAGGTGCTCCTGAATCTTGGGCACCATCGCTGCACTCATGATCGACCCCAACACCGCAATCCCAATCGTTGACCCAACGTTGCGGAAGAACTGCACCGCCGCAGTTGCCACCCCAAGCTCAGTGCGATCAACCGCGTTCTGCACCACCAGCGTGTACGTCTGCATGGACATGCCCAAACCCATCCCCACAACCGTCATCGCAAGCGTGAGATCCCACAGGTTCGACTGCCACGTCAGCATCGACAACAGCACGTACCCGCCCAGCAGCATCATGGCGCCGGCAATCAAAATCACTTTGTAATTGCCAGTCTTGGTAATGATGACGCCCATCAGAATCGACGTCACAATCATGGCCACGTTCAGCGGAATCAGAATCGCCCCCGACTGCGTAGCCGAAACACTCAACACACCCTGCGCATAAACCGGGATGTAAATGATCGCCCCAAACATGGCCACCGCAATAAAGAACGACGCCAGAATCGACAACGACACCGTAGAACTCCGCAGCATGCGCAACGGAATCAGCGGGTTTTCCACCCGGGTCTCAACCCACACGAACGCTGCCAGCAACACAACGGCCACGGCACCCATGCCAAGAATCACCGGCGAGGTCCACTCATACGTGTTCCCACCCCACGAGATCGCCAGCAACCCAATCACCAGCCCCGGCGTCAGGGTGATGATGCCCAGGTAATCCAGTCCGCCCTGCGAACGCTGATGCGGCACATGCATGAATCTCACCAGGAACAACAGAGCCACGACTCCAACGGGCAACGCCAGGTAGAACAAGTAGCGCCACCCCAGCGTGTCCGTCACCCAGCCGCCCAAAAGAGGCCCCGCGACCGAGGCGATCCCAAACGTCGCCCCCATCAGCCCCTGGTATTTTCCCCGCTGCCGAGGTGGGATGATGTCTCCGATAATCGTTTGGCTCAGCGGCATGAGGGTTCCCATCCCCGCGCCCTGGAGGGCGCGAGCGAACACGAGGAACCAAAAATTGGTGGCCATCCCTGCAAGCGCTGCTCCCAGCATGAACACCACCAGACCGCCAATGTAGAAGGTTTTGCGCCCGAACATGTCGGACAGTTTTCCTACGATGGGCACGGTCACCGCTGACATCAGCATTGCAGCGGTAGCGATCCACGAGTAGTGCTCCATGCCACCGAGCTCAGCGACGATCCTTGGCAACGCAGGCCCCACGATGGTTTGGGAAATCGCAGCCACGAACATCCCCAACATGAGCCCGGCGATGACGAGTTTGCCTTGGCGGTCAAGCCCCGTGAACTCGCGCGGGGACTGGGTGGAGCCACGGACAGCAGTGTCGGGGGCATCGGTCTCGTCAGGAAGCTCAATGCGGGTGCGACTCGTTGCATTTTGCGTACGTTCGTTGGTTTGCGGTGCGTGGGAACGTTCGGCCATGAACTCCGTCCTGAAAACTTGCAGTCTCTGAAAGTTTGTGACGGATTGAGTTTATGCCTGCGTGGTTGAAAAGTGAAGTAGTAGCACCCAAAATTGTGACGAACGAAACGCGTGCTTCTGCGCGACCGTTCGGTTTTGCTCACCGTTGCGCCGGGGAACTCACGCCACGCGTGAACAGGCGCTTGTCTAACGTGAGTGCGAGGAACAACATGGACACTCAAGAACAACCCCAGGGTCTACGCGAGAAACGGAAACGTGAGTCCCGCGACGCCATGCACCGTGCGGCACTCGAACTGGTCAGCGCACACGGGTTGAGCAACGTCACGGTTGAACAGATCGCTGAACGCGCAGGTGTGTCCGCCCGCACCCTCTTCAACTATTGGGGCAGTAAAGAGGCCGTGGTACTGGGAGCCGAGCCCGCCTCGGACGTGGCACTTGTCAAAGTACTGCAGGGCCGCCCGGCAGACGAAGACGTTGCCGAATCCCTAGCAGTAGTGCAACGGGCGTACCTTGAATCCGCAACTCCAGACCGATCTATCCGCACACTCAAACGCAAGGTGATGCGGCGCGAACCGCAACTGGCACAAATGTCAATCAACTACCACAACGACGTGCAGCGCTCACTGATCGAAACCTTGGCCGGGCGTTTGGAAGCCGACTTTGACCAGACTGTTGCACATGACCTGGCGACCGTTGCCATATACGACATGTTTGCAACTGTCCGCGCTGCTTTTGCTCTGTCCATGCGACATGACATCGACTTGTTCGAAGCGCTCGCACGGATCAACGCCTACCGGGCGGACGGGTTGCTTGCGTTTTCACGTGCGTAGGTGAGTGCGGGCGGGGCTATACTTAATGCAATCGTTCAGCCCGCCCCGACATTCGTTGGGAGTGGGCTGGATCTTTTTAGGTGCGTGTTCGGCGCGTGTTGAGCGTCACCAAGCAACCTAGCCCGCCAGTGGCGTAGAGTTTGTGTGTGCTATCGCGTTGTCGCAACAACTCATCCGGCCCTGACCGCAACCATTCCACCAACCGCAGTCACTCCAACCGCAATGATGCGATCGACCCTGCCGGAATGCGCGCCATCTGGCTACTTCTCGTCGCCGCTTTCGTGTCAATCCTCAACGAAACCACCATGGCGATCGCCATTCCTAC
>CABTZC010000205.1 GCA_902489185.1 uncultured Brevibacterium sp.
ACACAGAAGGTGGTAAGCGTGCACGTGGACTGTGACGCTGATACGGTTCTTCTCGAAGTTGAACAGACCGGTCCCGCATGCCACACGCTCACACCCACGTGTTTCACAGGAAGAAGGCTCGATGCAGATCACGTCACTGAGTGAGTTCACCCGCCTGGGCGAAAAGCACAGGATCGTGCCGGTGTACGCCACTGTGCTGGCCGACAACGAAACGCCACTGTCGGTGTACCGCAAAATTACGCGGGGCAACACTGGCGAGTTCCTCCTCGAATCCGCGTCAAACGGGACCTGGTCGCGGTACTCCTTTGTTGGGCGAAACCCCCTGGCCACTATCACGGCTGATAACAACGGCGAGGTCGTGTGGCTAGGCGAGGTTCCTGAGGGCGCACCCACGCACGGTGACCCGCTGGCAGTGGTGGAAGACGTGCTAGAGCTGCTGCACGCGGCTCCGCACCCGTCGTTGCCTCCCATGATTTCGTCCCTAGTGGGCTACCTGGGCTGGGACATTATTCGACGAATCGAAAACCTGGGGCCAAGCCCGTTGCGCGAGGACCCGCTCCCTGAACTGTCCATGTCGATTCCCGGCGACGTGGTGATTGTGGACCACTACACTAACGAACTGACGCTCGTGGCCAATGTGGTCAATGTCAATGGCGAAGATTCCGGAATTGAAGCGGCCTATCAACGTGGAGTTGAGCGGGTTGAACGTCTGCTGGCTGATATCAGCACACCCAGCGACCCGTGCGTGACTGTCCACACTCGACCTACCCCAGATGTTTCGTGCAGGACGGAACCCGCAGATTACTTAGCGGCGATCGACGAAGCGAAGAAGCGAATCGTCGACGGTGACATTTTCCAAGTGGTTCTGGGCCAGAGGTTCGACATGGAAATCGATGCCACGCCGCTTGATGTATACCGCATGTTGCGCAACAGCAACCCCAGCCAGTTCATGTACATCATGAACATGCCAGGGGTCGATGGTGATGACTTTTCCGTCATCGGTTCGTCCCCTGAAGCCTTGGTGACGGTGAAGGACTCTACGGTCGTTACCCACCCCATCGCGGGATCCCGTCCACGTGGCACAACGGATGCTCACGATGCCGCGCTGGCACGTGAACTGTTAGCTGACGAAAAAGAGCGCGCAGAACACCTCATGCTCGTTGACCTTGCGCGCAACGACCTGGCTAAAGTGTGTACTCCCGGGACTGTTGACGTGGTCGAGTACATGGAGATTGAACGGTACAGCACGATCATGCACATCGGGTCTACCGTCTCGGGTCAGTTGCGCGACGGTGTGACGGGAGTGGACGTCGTCAAGGCCACGTTCCCTGCCGGCACGTTGTCGGGGGCCCCTAAACCTTCGGCTCTTCGAATCATTGACGAACTCGAGACGGTTTCCCGCAACGTGTATGGCGGTGTTGTGGGGTACATGAGCTTTGCCGGTGACCTGGATTTAGCAATCGCGATCCGCACCGGTGTCATGCGTGACGGCACACTCACCGTGTATGCGGGAGCGGGTATCGTTGCCGACTCCAATCCGGACGCCGAGCTGACGGAATCAAAGAACAAGGCTGCGTCGGTTCTCAACGCTGGTGCGGCGGCGAACACGCTCAGGCCCGCCACTGTTGCGTCACAGGAGGTTTCTGAATGAAGCGTTCGACCGCCGTGGTAGCTCTGTTGGTTTGTGCAGGGATTATGTGGGTCATGGGTTCCCAGAATTGGGGTGCCGAGGTGGTGAATGAGACTCCCGCTGGCGTCCAGAATGTGGGGAGTGAGACTGTCACGAACCGTGCGGGCATTGCGTTGGCCGCCGTGTCTGCCGTTCTTGCGGTTCTCCTTGCCATGGTGGGCAGAATTGGCCGTTGGGTGGTCACGGTCATGTACGCGTTAAACGCTGGAGCCTTTGCTGCTGTTGCGGTAGCGCAAACAGAAGCTGGGGTATTGCGGTGGGCCGGACTTGCCGTGGGTGTTCTTGGGGCCGGGCTTGCACTTTTTATCGCTCGCGCATCTGGAAACTGGACCACACGCAACAAATACGACCGAGACGCACACGCGTCTACCGACGAACCTGATCCAGTTTCTGATTGGGACGCGCTCACCAGGGGAGAGGACCCTACGTGATGCAGGCGGGTCGGTTTTCTAAACCTGAGAACTCCATGAGACAATGACCGCGAGACCAGCATAAGGAGAAGAATGAAATCTCAGTACCGCAACGGGGCTTTTGACCTCGACAAGTCAACAATTGACTACGAAGCGATTCAAGACCCCGGCCATGGACACTCGATTGCAGGCTGGGTTCCAGCAGCCATGGTGATGCTTGCAGCGATCTCCGGCACCATCGGTTTCGTCTTTGGCCCCTTCATGCTGGTGTGGGTTGGCGTAGGCCTGGTTGGATTGGCAATCATTTTGGCTCCCATCCTCCACAAGGCAGGTTTGGGCCCTAAGAAGCACCACAACACGCTGGCCAAGTGAGCGTCCTCAGCAGCATTATTGATGGAGTCCGAGCCGACCTTGCGCAACGTGAGGCTCGGATTTCTCTTTCGGAGTGCAAGAAACGCGCATCAGATGCCGCGCCGGCACTCCCTTTTCTCCCGGTGAAAGAGTTTGGGCTGATTTGCGAGGTCAAACGCTCGTCACCGTCAAAAGGACACTTAGCTGACATCAGCAACCCCGCTGAACTGGCCACACAGTACGAAGCCGGAGGGGCGCTAGCGATAAGCGTGCTCACCGAACAGCGGCGCTTCAACGGAAGCTTGGACGACCTTGACGCCGTGCGCGCAGCCGTGAACATTCCCATCCTGCGCAAAGACTTCACCGTCACGGAGTACCAGATCTATGAAGCGCGCGCTCACGGTGCAGACCTCGTCCTGCTCATGGCATCTGCCCTGGACGATACGCAACTGAACGATTTCTACGCACTCAGCAACGACCTCGGGATGACAGCCCTGGTAGAAACGCACACGCAAGAAGAGATGGAGCGGGTGCGGGGACTGGACGCGGGCCTCATTGGTGTCAATGCGCGCAACCTCAAGGACCTCAGCGTCGATACCGCGCGCGTGGCTCCTATTATGTCGAACGCTCCGCAGGGAGCGACTTTGGTTGCGGAATCCGGTGTGGAATCCGTCGACGATATCCGCACATACGCTGCTGCGGGAGCTCATGTGGTGCTCTGTGGTGAAGCGCTTGTGAAAGCTGGGGACCCCCGGGCGTCAGTTGAAGAATTTACACGCGCTGGACGGCAGTAAGTCCGCGCCTGTCAGGAAGGTACATATGGGACCGTATTTTGGTGATTTCGGTGGGCGTTTTATTTCAGAAGCGCTCGTGCCTGCGTTGGACGAAATCGACGAAACCTGGCAGAAAGCGATGGTCGACCCAGATTTTAAAGACGAACTCTCACGCCTCCAGTTAGAGTATGTGGGTCGTCCCAGCCTGTTGACCGAAGCGACCCGTTTTAGTGCTCACTGTGGGGGAGCACGTGTGTTTCTTAAGCGCGAGGACCTCAACCACACGGGAAGCCACAAGATCAACAACGTTATTGGTCAGGCCCTGCTCACCAAGCGCATGGGTAAGAAGCGTGTGATCGCAGAAACCGGGGCTGGTCAGCACGGTGTTGCCACCGCTACCGCGGCTGCGCTCTTTGGACTGGAGTGCACGGTGTACATGGGGTATGAGGACACTCAACGTCAGGCGTTGAACGTGGCACGTATGCGGCTTTTGGGCGCCGAGGTCGTTGCCGTTAAGAACGGTACCGCCACCTTGAAGGACGCCATGAATGAGGCGTTGCGCGACTGGGTTGCCAACGTTGCGGATACGCATTATTTGATTGGGACCGTCGCTGGGCCACACCCGTTCCCGGCCATGGTGCGCAGTTTTCAGCGGATCATTGGTGATGAGGCCCGCGCGCAGATTCTGGAAGCGACCGGCCAGTTGCCGGACGCCGTGTGTGCCTGTGTGGGCGGAGGATCGAACGCGATGGGAATCTTCGCGGCGTTTTTGGAAGACTCAGACGTTCAGTTGTTCGGTTTCGAAGCCGGGGGAGACGGTGTCGACACGGGTCGCCACGCAGCACGTTTCTCCGGTGGTCGACCCGGTGTGCTCCATGGT
>CABTZC010000206.1 GCA_902489185.1 uncultured Brevibacterium sp.
AACCGGGCCGACGTCCTCCAGCGCATGGGCTTTTACACTCCCCCGGAGGGTGCCACGGACATTCTGGGGCTCGAGGCCGCCGGAACCGTCCACCAGGTTGGTGACGGTGTTGAGGAGTGGCAGGTGGGTGACCGGGTGGCCGTGTTGCTCACCGGTGGCGGGTACGCGGAGTACGTGCCGGTCCCAGCCGGGCAGGTTTTGCCTGTGCCTGAAGGGATGAGTTTTGTAGAGGCGGCGGCCCTGCCCGAGGTGGTTGCCACCGTCTACTCGAATATCGTCATGGCGGCGGGGTTGAGTAAAGGCGACTGGCTCTTAGTCCACGGAGGTGCGTCTGGAATTGGCACGATGGCCATCCAGATTGCGAAGCACGTGGGGGCACGCGTCGCCGTGACGGTCGGCAGTGAGGACCGAGCACGCAAGTGTGCTGATCTGGGCGCGGATGCGGTGATCAATTACCGTGAAGAAGACTTTGTTGAGCGGATCCGTGAGATCACAGGTGGCGGTGCAGGTGTGGACGGTTCTTCATCGACTGCGCGTGTTCCGGGCGCGGATGTCATTTTGGACATCATTGGTGCAAAGTATCTGGAGCGAAACATTCAGGCACTTTCGGCCGACGGTCGTTTGGTCATTATTGGTATGCAGGGTGGCACCAAGGCGCAGATCAACCTGGGTGACCTACTCCCCCTGCGCCGTTCAGTCATGGGGACCACGCTTCGCGCGCGTCCAGATGAACAAAAGGCGCATATTGTGGCTGAGGTACGGAAAAATGTGTGGCCGGCGGTAGCCAGCGGAAAGATTCGGCCCATTGTTGACAGTGTGTTTGCGCTAGAAGACTGCGTGCGGGCGCATGAACATATGGACCAGCCGCACTTTGGAAAGATCGTTTTGGAGGTAAACCCGTGAGCGAGCAACCTGATCAGCAGGACTACCCGGACATCGAACTACCGGACATCCCCGAAGACGAAGAAAACACGATCCTTCCCGACCTCACGACAGCCGAGGCAGGAGAACAGCCGGAGCCACCTCGGGACGATGAAGGTGAGGCGGTAGCCGAGCCGGGCGAAGCCGGGGACGCAGAAAGCGCTGCGGACAGTGCCCAGAAGGACAGCAAAGACAGCGACAGCAAGGACGCTGACGGCGCTGACAAGAACGACGCCGACGGTAAAAAAGACGAGCCTGATATTACGAACCCGGGCAAGCTCGTGCGTTTGGGGCACATGCACGCGAAGATCTTGGAGGAGCTCAAGTCGGCGGAAACCGACCCGGCCGGGCGCAAACGCTTGGCACAGATCCACGAGAACACAATCGAGGCGATGAAGGAAGCGCTGGGCCAGGACCTCGAGGACGAGTTCTTGAGTTTCACGCCTAAGCTGTCGTCCTACTCCACACCCAGCCACAGTGAACTGCTGTTAGCTCAAGCGGGCCTGGTGGGGTGGATTGAGGGGCTGCTCCAGTCGATCCAGACCGCGATCATGGCGCGTCAGGCGATGCACGAAGAATCTCCCGCGCACCCTGAACATCCCGTGAAGCACAACCCCGAAGGCGCTTACGGCCCGGGCAACTACCTGTAAACCGTGGGGATAGCGAGGTTCTTCCAGGGTCTGCGGAAGAAGGAGCCTCAGCCGGACGACCTGTACGGGACGGGTGTCTGGCGGCAACACCGTGACCGGTTTAATCGGGCGGTGGACAGGTTCTTCGTGACCGCGAGCCGGTTACATGAAGAGGTTCACGCGGGCGCCACACAGGATGCACACGTGCAGGCGGCTGAACAGATTGCCGCGCTCACGCACACGCTCAACCAGGCGGCGCAACAGGTGGACGACTGTGCACGCACGCTTCACACGCACGTGCCCGTCAATGAGCAAACGATTCCCGCGCAGGTGCGCACACAGGTGGGTACGCTTCCGGAGCTTATGTCTCGCGCGGCCACCAAGGTCGCCGAGGCGGCACAGGCCGCGGCGATGGCCCGCGCCCAGGTGCGGACGACCTCGGGCGGGGTAACTGAAAACAGAGTGACAGACGAAAATAGCGAGGCAGGCCCGGCCGAGGTGGCTGGGGTCAGCGCGGCCCACACGTACGTGGACGACGCGGTCAGGTTAGTGGACGAATGTCACCGCATGGCGGAGCGGATCGCGTCCTCGGACAGTTCGAAGTAGTCCTGAAGCGCGGTTGCCAGGCCGTCTTCTTGAACGGTCCCGGTGATGACCGTCCCCAGGTCTTTGAGCTTCTGGCCGGCCTGTCCCATGACGATTCCGTGCGTGACCCACTCCATCATTTCGTGGTCGTTGGTGCCGTCGCCTGCACCCACGGTGTGTTGCTGATCGATGCCGAGGTCGTTGGCGACTCGCGCCAATCCGCTGGCTTTGGAAATGCCTTCTGGGGCAATGTCCAACCAGTTGCTCCAGCCCACCGAATAGGTAACGCCGTGTAGACCGATTTTTTCGACTGCATCTGCGAACTCTTCACGGGACCCGTGCAGCTCACGCAATACGATGCGAGTTGCGCGCAGGGTTTTGAGTTCTGCAAAACGCACGATGTTGAGGTCGTCGCCGGCGGCCAGGTCGCCCACGGGGAAATCTGCTGAAGCCCAGCGCTCTAGGTTTTCGTCTTCCACGAGGCACAGTGAGGTAGGCAGGGCGTGGTTCATGCGGGTCAGGGCCGGCCCCGGGTTGAAGGTCTCAACGTGCACCAGTTCATACCCCGTTGCAGTGTTGGGATTAAGAGCGGCGATGACGGCACCGTTGGACACCACCACGAACCCCTCAGTGAGGCCCAGCCGGTTAGCCACATCGAGTGCACCCGAAAGGGAGCGTCCTGTGGCAATCACTATGTGGTGGCCCTGGTCCCGGCACGCGCGGATCGTACCGCGGACACGATCCGAAAGCTTGTCGTCGTAGTCGACGATCGTACCGTCGATATCGAGCGCGATCAGGTGCGGGCTCACAGAACCTCCTGAGGGTGTGGGGGGAACTAGAAAATCTCGCCGTCCGGGCCGTACGCCTTCATCCCGCCCAGGTATGGCTGGAGGGCGGCAGGGATTGCGACAGAGCCATCTGCTTGTTGGTGGTTTTCCAGGATGGGCACCAGCCAGCGAGTGTTGGCCATGGTTCCGTTAAGTGTTGCCACGGGAACGGTCTGACCGTCCGAGGTGCGTTCACGGATTTTGAGGCGGCGTGCCTGGAACGTGGTGCAGTTCGAGGTCGAAGTCAGTTCACGGTACGTGTTCTGGGTGGGGACCCAGGCTTCGCAGTCGTACTTGCGGGCGGCGGAGTCACCCAAGTCACCGGCTGCGATGTCAATGACGCGGTAGGGCAGTTCGCACGCCTGAAGCATCTGTTCCTGGAGCGACAGCATGCGGAGGTGTTCGTCTTCTGCGTCGTTCTGGTGAACGTAGGAGAACATTTCGACTTTTTGGAACTGGTGCACGCGAATAATGCCGCGGGTGTCCTTGCCGTAGGAGCCAGCTTCGCGTCGGTAGCAGGACGAAATGCCGCCGAACCGAATGGGCCCGTCTGACAGGTCGATGATTTCGTCCATGAAGTACCCGGCCAGCGGAACTTCGGAGGTTCCGACCAGGAACAGGTCGTCAGCTTCCAAGCGATACACTTCGTCAGCGTGTTCGCCCAGGAACCCGGTGCCGCCCATGACTTCTGGTTTCACCAGTGTGGGCACAACCATGGGGGTGAAACCTGCGCTGAGCGCGGTGTCCATGGCGAGGTTGAGGAGCGCCATCTCCAAGCGTGCACCAAAACCGGTGAGGAAGTGGAAGCGTGAACCAGACACTTTGGCACCGCGAGTGGTGTCGATGGCGTTGAGGCGTTCACCAATCTCCAAGTGATCAACTGGTTCGAAACCGTCAGCGGAGAAGTCGCGGGCAGTGCCCTCCCGGCGCAGTTCCACCGAATCTTCTTCGCCACCGGACGGCACACCGTCGATGATGAGGTTGGGAAGCTTCATGAGGATGCGCTCAAAGTTCTGCTGAGCTTCGTCGTTGTCAGCCTGCAGAGCTTTGACTGGCTCGGCCTCAACCTCCGCAACTGCCCTCGCCTCCGCCCCGGACGCCCCCGCCCCCCCCCAAACCCCCGCCCC
>CABTZC010000207.1 GCA_902489185.1 uncultured Brevibacterium sp.
AAGGCTATCGGCCAAGCCGTAAAGAAATACCAGGCCGAGTGGGGGACCGTGGTTATTCAAGAGGCCGGCACCGGCCGTATCCTCGCAGCAGCCGAATCACCTACTGTCGACCCCAACAACCCCGGTAAGAGCAAGGCCGAAGACCGGGGATCGCGCACCTTCACCTCGACCTTCGAACCTGGATCGACAGCAAAACTCATTACCACCTCGGCGCTCGTGGAAACTGGCAAAGCGACCCCGGACTCCCAGTACGTGGTTCCGGACAAATGGAAAGCCCCTGACGGAGAGGAGTTCCGCGACTCCCATAACCACGACGACCAGAACCTCACACTGACCGGAATCCTGGTGGACTCGTCCAACACAGGAACGCTCATCGCAGCAGAGGAAATGAGTAACCAAGAGCGCTACGAATGGCTCAAGAAATTTGGTTTTGGCACACCTCCTGATCTGGAATTTCCCGGCACGAGCCGTGGAATTCTGCGTCATCCTGACGCATGGGACGCACGCACGCGACACACGGTGATGTTTGGTCAAGGTGTCGCCGCTACCGCGCTGCAAACCACTCAAGCGTTTGCCATCATCGCCAATGACGGAACAGCAATCCCACAACGTATTGTCAACGGAACCGTGGACCCCACCGGAAAAGTGACCGAAATCCCACTCAAAGATGGAACCAGGGTGGTATCACCACACACTGCGCAGTCGATGCGAGAAATTCTTGAAACAGCAGTCGAAAAGGGGACAGGCGAAAACGCCAAAGTTCCCGGATATCGTGTAGGAGGCAAAACGGGAACGGCTCAAGCTCCGTCGGACAAAGGCGGTGGATATGACGGTTACACAGCAAGCTTTATCGGAATCGCACCCATCGATAACCCCAAAATCACCGTGTCGGTGACTCTGCAACGACCACGCAAGGGGCACTATGGTGGAGCGGTGGCCGCACCCGTGTTTTCCGATGTCACTGGGTATGCACTCAAACAGTTGCGCGTACCCCCATCCGGCCCTGTCCCAGAACTTCCAGCTAGAGAGTGGAAAAATGAAGATCGCTGACCTCACACTTGAGCACACCACGGTCATGGGCGACTCGAACCGTGACATCACAAGTGTGGACAACGACTCACGTACAACCCAGCCGGGTGGACTGTATGCGGCGTTCCCCGGCGCCAATGTCCACGGTGCTCGCTTCGCTGCCCAGCTCGTTGAGAAGGGTGTGCGAGCATTTCTCACCGACCCCGCTGGTGTTGAGATTATGCGCTCTGAACAGGTGGACTTCACCGATGTGACAATTCTTGTGCACGACTTTCCGCGCGCAATAGCTGGCCACATTGCCGCCCAGGTATATGGGACCGGGGAACGCCCGGCCATGTTCGGAGTGACCGGTACTAACGGTAAAACCACAACAACATTCATTCTTGACGCTTTTCTGCGCAAACTGGGTCATACAACGGGGTTGATCGGCACGGTCGCTACAGTGATCGCCGGTGACCGGGTTGACAGTGTGCGCACTACCCCTGAGGCTTCGGCTTTGCACCAACTTTTAGCCCGCATGCGTGACGCGGGTGTCGATACGTGTTCGATGGAAGTGTCCTCGCACGCGCTGAGTCAGCACCGGGTCGATGGCGTGCACTTCGATGTGGTGAGTTTTACGAACCTTTCGCAAGACCACCTGGACTATCACGGCACCATGGACGAGTATTTCAAAGCGAAAGCTACTCTCTTTACCCCGGTGTTTGCCTCCCGCGGTGTGGTTGTCTTGGCAGATGACTGGGCCCGCAGACTCGTTTCGGTGTCGCAGATCCCCGTGGTAACCGTGTCAATGAACAGCGACGATAACCCGGACTATCTGGTTGCGCGCGGAGATGCGTGGGAATTGCGCACGCCGCAGGGAAACATTTGCTTCACCCCGGTTCTTCCCGGCCTGTTTAACGTCACCAACACCGCATTGGCTCTGGCGATGCTGTTGGAATCCGGGGCTCCATTTGATGCGGTCGCGTCGATTGCGAATGAGACCGAGGTCGTTGTTCCCGGGCGTATGGAAGTGGTGAATGCTGAACACCCCCGGGCAATTATCGACTACTCCCACACGCCAGATGCAATCGAAAAGGTTCTGGACCGGCTGTCAGGTGACCCCGTGGTGGTCGTGGTGGGAGCCGGAGGCGACCGGGACTCAAGCAAACGCGGTGCGATGGGTGAGGCTGCCGCGCGTGGCGCCGATGTTGTGATCGTCACAGATGACAATCCGCGTTCGGAAGATCCGGCTGCTATTCGAGCGCAAGTTTTGCGTGGTGCCCTCGAAGCTCCTGACGCACGTGCCCACACCGTTGAAGAGTGCGACAACCGTGGCCAAGCGATCCGTCGAGCAGTGGAACTTGCTGGCGTAAACGGGACTATTGTTGTTGCTGGAAAGGGACATGAAACGGGTCAAGAAATCGCAGGCGAAGTGCTCCCTTTCAGTGACCGCGACCAGACACGCGAAGCCATTGAAGCTCATGTCCGGGATGAGAACCGGTAAAGTTCAGGAATGATATGAAGGAATTCACCGCACAGCAGATTGCTGACATCGTTGGGGGAGAGCTTTATGGCATTGACCCCCAGACAACCCTGAGTGCCGGAGTTGAGACCGATTCCCGTGAAATCTCTCCTGGCGACATCTTTGTCGCTCGTAGAGGAGAGACGACCAACGGGATCGAGTTCGCACCGTCTGCGATAGCTTCCGGAGCTGCTCTTGTGATCTCTGAGGCAGTCCCAACCGTTGGCGATGACACACTTCCCTCGTGTGTTGTCACCGACGCTACGGTCGCGCTTGGGAAGCTCGCATCAGCCAGTGTAGAGGCCTTGCGCGAAACGATGACCGTTATCGCGATCACTGGTTCCAGCGGAAAAACGTCTGTGAAAGATCTTGTCTCTGTTCTGTTGGCTGGCGAAGGCGAGACCGTCTACCCACCGAACTCGTATAACAACGAAGTTGGTGTTCCACTTACGGCCTTGCGCGCTGGTGAAGAGACCCGTTTTCTTGTTCTAGAAATGGGAGCGCGATCAATTGGAAACCTCGCGTATCTCACCTCTCTCATTCGCCCCGATATTGCCGTTGAACTCAATGTTGGAGCCGCACACTCGGGAGTGTTCGGTTCAATTGACAACACCGCTCGCGCCAAAGCAGAGCTGGTTGAGTCACTCCAAGAGCCCGGGTGGGCAGTACTCAATGCCGACGACCCGCGGGTCCGTGACATGCAGAACGTTCTGGCTCAAGGCGTCAACACCATGTGGTTCAGCGAGGGTGAACCCACTCACCCAGGCACAACGGTGTGGGCAAGCGATGTCACCACAGGAGCGACGGGGCGTTCATCCTTTGTTTTGCATCTGCCTGGCGAAGAACCCGCGCAGGTTGAACTTTCGCTCTTGGGACAGCATCACGTGTCGAACGCTCTTGCGGCGGCAACGGTTGCTCATCTGTGTGGCGTACCGGCGCGCTCAATCGTGACCACTCTTGCGACCGCTGGGGCAGCTAGCAGGTGGCGAATGGAACTCGTCGACTCTCCCAACGGAGTCACCGTCATCAACGACGCGTACAACGCTAACCCCGACTCGATGCGCGCCGCCCTCATCACACTCGCAGAGATGGGCCGGGGCGATGATGAAAATCCACCTCGGCGTACGGTAGCTGTGCTGGGCGAAATGCTTGAACTAGGCGATGCCTCAGTAGAAGAACACGACGAAATTGGGCGCCTTGTGGTGCGTTTGAACATCTCACGCACGATCGCGGTGGGTGAAGGTGCACGCCCCATATACCAGGCCGCCAACCTTGAAGGGTCGTGGGGAAACGAAGCCGCATGGGTTGAGAACGTTTCGGAGGCCCGTGACCTTCTGCAGTCCGAACTCAAACCAGGAGACCTTGTTCTTTTTAAGTCTTCACGGGATGCCGGACTACGTTTTCTCGGTGATGAGATCGCCGGAGTTTCGGGGGCCCAGTGATTGCCGTACTTCTTGCCGCATGCATTGCGCTCGTCCTGACGCTGGTGGGTACGCCCCTCTTTATCCGTGTGCTCGTGAAACGCGGTTACGGACAGTTCGTCCGCGAC
>CABTZC010000208.1 GCA_902489185.1 uncultured Brevibacterium sp.
CGGTGGGATTTGAACCCACGGTCCCCAGTTCAAGGGACTCCACCTTAGCAGGGTGGTGCTTTCGGCCGCTCAGCCACGACTCCAAGAGTTGCAACGCCCATCAACACAGGGTCGAAAAAGCGCGTAACCACATAAAGGTTACCCAAGGGCTGCGCATCGAGCAAAACGTGAGACACCGTCAGCACGGCAGCCGAGATCCATCTCGGCACCACTAGACGCCAACAGCCGCCGATACGGACGTCTTGCATCCACACGGCGCACGTTCATACAGTTCGCAGTTAAAGAGACTAAAATACACGTGGACTCAAAGAGCCTAAAGTAGTTTGAGTTGTGTTTTGTCAATCGAGGAGTACGTGTGGCGCAGACAGGCGAGGAACAACCTCAACCGGACACGCCCAAACCCGTTAAGCAGTTCCGCGCTTCGTCACGGCCCAGCTTTCGCGGTCAGCATTCGGCATCAGGAAGCCAGGGTTCAACACCCGCCTCCACTAGCAACAGCGCACCCGCACACACAACCAGCAATGGCTCTAGCCCGCAGTTCCGAACCCGTCGCGAACGGCTGGCTAACGAAAACCAACGCTCCGCCCACGTCACGGACACACCTCACACCCCACCAGCTCCCACAACACCCCCACAGTCAGCACCGCCAGCGCCACGCAACCGGCCGCAGTCAGTAAACGCACAAGACCACGTCAACGCGCAGTCACCACGCCACTCCGCTGGCACGCGCATCAACGCCAGCATGGACAGTCTGCGCACGCGCACCCGCACAAGCCTCAACAACCGCCGTAACCGCAAACCCACGGAAGGTGAACGCCACACGAAACAGCGTTATGACGCGTTCCCGAAGGTTGTGGGCTGGACCAGTCTGGGCACGCTGCTACCAGGTTTAGCGATGATCCGTAAGAACCGCTCCAGCAAGCTGGGCTGGTTTTTACTCATCGGGTTCTGCGCAGGAATCCTCATCACCGGAATCATGACCCTAGCGCTCGGCCCTATCCGTGTGGTCGCACGTGTTATCTCCAGCCCCACTATCTTGAATATCCTCGCGTTCATGCTTCTAGCGGGACTGATCATCTGGGTACTGGTCATCATCAGGTCGTACATCGTCAGTTCACGCGGCGCCACAATGTCTAACCAGCAACGCGTCCTCTCCGGCGTGCTCGTGGTCTCACTCATGCTGATCGTCGCGATCCCGCTGGGCGTAGGGGGCGCTTACTCGAAGGTTTCCAGCAACACAGTGTCCAAGATCTTCGGCAACGGCGGCGCCCCTGTTGGCCAAAGCAAGGAACAGGTATGGGCTGACAAACCACGGATCAACGTGTTCCTCATTGGGCGAGACAACGGAGAAAATCGCACCGGAACGCGCCCAGACACCATGCTGGTCGCTTCTATCGACACCCGCAGCGGTAAGAGCACACTGATTTCCGTGCCCCGTAACCTCACGTACCCTATCTTCCCGGAAGACTCGAAACTTGCCCAGATGTTCCCTGACGGGTTTAACGCGTTCGGTGAAGAGAGCCTCATTAACTCGGTGTGGTCGTGGGCCGAGAGCAACCCGGAGTCCGTAGGTAAGACTCACGGCATGGAAACCGGCATGTGGGCAACCATGCAGGCAGTTGAGGGCTCTTTGGACATCAAGCTCGACTACTGGGCATCAGTCGATATGCAAGGTTTCCGAGACCTGGTCAACGCAATGGGCGGGGTCAAAATTGACGTTGAACGCCCTATTCCCATGGGCGGTGGTCAAAACCAACACACAGGAGCCAAGAACCGTATTTTTGGGTGGATCGACCCTGGCGAACAGACGCTCACCGGGATGCAGGCACTGTGGTACGTGCGGTCGCGTGAAGGCTCAGACAACTACGACCGCATGTGCCGCCAGCAACGCATGCTGAAAACCACATTGGAGCAGGTCAACCCATCAGAACTCGCATTGAAGTTCCCGCAGCTGGCGAACTCCTCCACAAAGAACGTCGCCACGGACATCAACCAGAAGGAACTGGGCGGTTTCGTGGAGCTCGCATGGGAAATGAAGAACACCAAGATCAAGTCCGCGCAGATCAACAACGAAGTCACCCCTACGTATCAGCCGGACTACGACAAGCTTCACAAGTGGGTCAAGGACCAAATCGACCCGCAAAAACCCAGCCAAAAAGAGGCGTCCAAGGACAAGGGCAAAGGCAACGAAGAAGAACCTCAACCCACCGAGGAAACTGGCGCGCCGGCTCCCGGCATCGAAGACAATGAGGGAAAGTGCTACCCGTCCGGCTACAACCCCGGCGACCCTTGGCCCGGCTACCCTGGGCCAGGTAACCACGGAGACCACTGATGGCACATCTCAGCGTCGCTGTGATTGGTGCTGGTCCACGCGGACTGTCCGTGTGCGAGCGTTTGACCGCCCTAGCACCTGAGTACAAACACCCCGTTACGATCCACGTGATTGACCCGTACGCACCGGGTCCGGGTCGAGTGTGGAACACCGAGCAGTCCCCTGAGTTGCTCATGAACACCACCATCAGTGAGCAGACCATTTTCCCCGACGACTCGTGTGACGTCTCCCCCACGAACACTGGTCCGTCCATGGGCGACTGGTACCTAGCCACAGATGGAAGCGACGACCCTGACACCACGTTCTGTTCGCGCACCTTGTACGGCAAATACCTCGCTGACGCGTTCGCCCGAGTCCGCGACAACGCGCCTGAAAACGTCACCATCCAGGTCCACCGGGCTCAGGCCCTGCGTATCGCTGACCCGGGGTCTCCGGTGGAAGTGTCCCAGATTGTGCGTTTGTCCGATGACACTTCGCTCACGGTCGATGCGGTTGTGCTGTGCGTGGGTCACATTCCGTCCCGCCTCACTGATGAGCGCATCCAGTTGGAGCGCTACGCCACCACCAACCACCTGAACTACTGCCCGCCCTCGCTCCCGGCAGAAACTCCTGTCGACCGGGTTCCGGCAGGAGAAACGGTGATTTTCCGCGGGTTCGGACTCAACTATTTTGACTTGCAAGCGTTGTTTACCCACGGCCGAGGCGGCACCTTCGTCCCGCGCGAACCCTCCCCTGACAGCCCCGGCGAGTGCGAGCCCTGGGAGTTGGAATATGTGCCCAGCGGCGGGGAGCCTGTTCTCGCGCCAAGTTCACGGCGAGGCATCCCGTATAGGTGTAAACCAATCACGCCTCATCACCCCATGAAGCCGTATCCGTTGCGGTTTTTCACTGAAAGCAACGTCACAAGATTGGCCAGCGGAAAGCTTCTGCACTTTGATGATCAGCTGTGGCCGTTGATCCTCATGGATCTGCGTTATGTGTGGTACGCGGCCCTGTACCGTAGTCAGCCGGAGTTGTTCTTGCGTGACCCGGCCCCGTTGAAGGAGGCCCTGACCGAGGCGGTTGACCGTCACCTTGCTCGGCGCGCAGGTGCGGAGACGCAGGGGCGGGCCACGGGTCGTGAGACCCATGAGGCTCCAGCGCTTCACGAAGTCCTCGATTCAGTTGTCCCACGCGAGCATCAGTTGGACCTCCAAGCACTTTTGCGCCCGCTCAACGACAAGCGGTTTGCGAACCGGGAGGAGCTGACTACGTGGATCGACGGTTTCCTCGAACAGGAGCTTCGGGACGCCTATGCAGGCCCGGACCTGGCTCCGAGTAAAGCGATTTTCGCCGTTTTGTGGACCGCACGTACTTTCTTGAAGGAACTCGTGGCTGACGGCCGGATTAGCCCCACCAGTTTTGCGACCGAAGTGCGAGGCTGGTTTGAGTCCTTTGTTTCCGGCATCTGCGATGGGCCACCACCGCAACGGTTCGCCGAACTGTTGGCATTGAGCCGAGCAGGCCTCGTCACCTATGTGGGCCCGCAGGTGAAGATCGAAACGAGCGACAGCGTACCCGCGTTCATCGCCTCGACACCGGCCGTGGACGGAGACATTACTGCCCGCAACCTCATCGACGCAGCTTCGCCCACTAACCACATCCGGTTAGCCGACGACAACTTAATCACCTCCATGTTGGACCGCGGACAGCTCACCGTCGCCACGATCACGAGCGATGAAGGAACCCTGTTACCCACCTCGGGACC
>CABTZC010000209.1 GCA_902489185.1 uncultured Brevibacterium sp.
GATGCTTCGATGACCAGTTCGTACTTCGATTCGGTCTTTTCGAGCAGGTCGTCAATAGGCGGGTTCGTGATGCCTTCAGGTTGAACGGACACTCATTCTCCATCTTTGTTTGCGGAACTGGTTCAAGAGTTCCGGCTTAGTTTTCGGGGTTGTCGACGGACAGCCCCATCAATGTTACTAGTTCTTGGGCCGCAGTCCTAACATCGTGGTTGACCACGGTGTGGTCGAACTCTTCTTCAGCAGCCAGTTCGACCTTTGCGGTTTCTAGTCGCCGGGCTTGCTCTTCTTCTGATTCCGTGCCTCGACCCACGAGCCTACGGACCAGTTCGTCCCAGCTGGGTGGGGCCAAGAAAATGAACCGTGCTTCCGGCATGCGTTCCTTGACTTGGCGTGCACCGGCAAGGTCGATTTCAAGCAGCGGATATTTACCTTCATCCAACGCCTGCATGACCGGTTCTCGAGGCGTTCCATACTGGTTACGCCCGTGGACCACTGCGGTTTCGAGCATTTGCCCGGATTTCACCATGTGATCGAATTCGGCCGGCGACACGAACTGATAATGCACACCGTCAATCTCACCGGGTCGCGGGTCACGGGTGGTCGCTGAAACGGAGAACCACACGTGAGGAAAATGTTCCCGGATATAGGCACCAACTGTGCCTTTACCTACCGCGGACGGTCCAGTGAGAACGGTGAGTCGTGGTGTCATGCGTTGTCGAATTTCTCCAAAAGTGCTGCTTTTTGATGGATGCCCAGGCCCTTGATGCGACGCGATACGGCAATTCCGATTTCTTCCATTGTCCCATGCGCACGTCGCTCCCCTACGCCCGGCATCGATTTAAGCAGGTCAACGACCTTCATTTTGCTCAATGCGTCGTCGGCAACGGCTTTGTCCAAAACGGACTTCAAAGAGGTCTTTCCCTCTTTGAGCTCAGCTTTGATTTGAGCTCGGGCTTGTCGAGCCTGGAATGCCTTCTCCAGAGCTGCTGACCGTTGTTCTGGTGTCAATGGTTGTAGTGCCACCGTGTACTCCTAAGCCAGAAGAAACTTACGGCCAGTCTATAGGGCATCACCGCGAATTTCGCTAGTTATTGTTCGAATATGGTGCTTTATTTTTTGAGGGCCGGAATTTGATATGCCCCGCGACACATTCACGAACACCTTGTCGAACGCGTGACCAAAAACAGTGTGTAGGTCCTCCACCGTGGCCCCCTGTGCACCGTAACCGGGTGACAGAATGGGCCCGTTAAAAGCGTCGAGGTCGATCCCGAGTTGGCGCGCAGCGTCACCGATGGTGGCACCCACAACCAGACCGCCCAACGGTGCACCGACGCGTTCGTTGAAACTGTGTACCGTTTCAACGACCTGGGCGGCGACGGCGATCCCGTTAGTGTGGGCGTGTTGCACTTGGGGTCCCGACGGATTGGACGTGAGAGCCAGGGCGAAGAACCCGGTTCCGTATTTTTCGGCGGCTTTACACACCGAGGTGAGGCTGTCGGCCCCGAGGTACGGGGACACGGTGAGCGCATCCGTGGCTAGTGGCCTTTCTGGGTTGAGGTAGGCGTCAGCGTAGCCGTCCATGGTGGACCCAATGTCTCCACGTTTAGCGTCGGTGATGACAACCATGCCCAAGTCCTTCGCGATGTGGTGGACGCTTTCCAGCACCGCGATTCCGGCTGCGCCGTGACGTTCAAAGAACGCTACCTGGGGCTTCACACACCACGCCTCCATGTGGCATTGCTCCAACATGGTGGTGGCGAATGAAGCCAGTCCCTCTGGCGAATCTTCCAGGCCCCATGCTTTCAGTGTGGCGGGTGCTGGGTCGATGCCCACACACAGTGGGTTACGTGCGATGGCCGATTGCCACAGATGCGCGAAACTCATGCCCAGTCCTGCAAGGAAGCGACTCCAAAGTCAGCCGTGCGGATCGCTTCGATCGCGGACACAGCTGCTGCGAATTCGGCAGTCGTCGTCAGAATCGGCAGAGGTGCCGCCGTCGCCGCTGCACGGATTTCGTATCCGTCTGCGCGTTCTTGACGTCCGGACGGCACGTTGACCACTAGGTCGATCTTGCGTTCTGCGATGTCGTCCAGGATCGAACGTTCGCCGTCTTGGAGTTCGAAGTACTTCTTCATGGCCACGGTTTCGATTCCGTATCGTGCCATGACAGCCGCGGTGCCTTCCGTGCAGATCACTTCGAAGCCCATGTCGATGAGTTTCTTCACGGGCAGAACCGCTGCACGCTTGTCACGGTCAGCAACCGAAACGAACACGCGACCCTGAGTCGGAAGCGAAGCACCTGCTCCCATCTCGGCTTTCGCGAACGCTACCGGGAAGGTGGGGGCGATACCCATGACTTCACCGGTTGAGCGCATTTCCGGTCCCAGAATCGAGTCAACAACACGTCCGTCGGTGTCGCGGAAACGGCGGAACGGAAGAACCGCTTCCTTCACGGCAACTGGGCGGTCCAAGTTCACATAGGAACCATCACCTTCGGCTTCCAGAAGCGTGCCTCGCATCGACGCGATCGTGTCGCCCACGGCGATCTTCGCGGCCGCCTTGGCGAGCTGCTTACCCGTTGCCTTGGATACGAAAGGAACCGTACGCGATGCGCGAGGGTTAGCCTCGATGACGTACAGAACGTCGGCTGCGATTGCGAACTGGATGTTGAGCAGACCGCGCACTCCAGTGCCTTCAGCGATCGCGCGGGTAGCAGACCGCACGCGCGTGAGCACGTTTTCACCCAGTGTGATCGCAGGGAGGACACATGCTGAGTCACCCGAGTGGATACCCGCTTCCTCGATGTGTTCCATGACGCCACCGATGTAGAGGTCTTCACCGTCGAATAGTGCGTCGACGTCGATTTCGACTGCGTCTTCCAAGAACCGGTCCACCAGGACGGGGCGGGGGGGGGACACCTCGGTCGCGGAATCCATGTACGAACGCAACTGGGCGTTGTCATACACAATCTGCATACCGCGCCCACCCAGGACGTAGGACGGGCGAACCAGAACCGGGTAGCCGATCGATTCGGCAATCGTTTCAGCTTCCGCGTACGTGGTGGCGGTTCCGTGCTTAGGCGCACGCAGGTCGGCCTGGTCCAGAACACGTCCGAATTCGCCGCGGTCTTCGGCAAGGTCGATGGCTTCGGGTTGGGTGCCCAAAACGGGAACACCCGCTTCTTTCAGACGAGCCGCAAGGCCCAGCGGGGTCTGGCCACCCAGGGTACATACGACTCCCTTGATGGGTCCGGCCGCCAGTTCTGCGTTGTAGATTTCCATGACGTCTTCGAACGTGAGTGGTTCAAAGTACAAGCGGTCGGCCGTGTCGTAGTCGGTGGAAACGGTTTCGGGGTTGCAGTTGACCATGATGGTTTCGTAGCCGGCCTCGGCAAGCGCCATCGTGGCGTGGACGCACGAATAGTCGAACTCGATTCCCTGACCGATTCGGTTGGGCCCGGAGCCCAGGATGATCACGGCTTCGCGGTCGCGTGGCTGGACTTCGGTTTCCTGGTCGTAGCTCGAGTAGTGGTACGGCGTGTGCGCAGCAAATTCGCCTGCACACGTGTCCACGGTCTTGTAGACCGGGCGAATGCCCAGTGCGTGGCGAACACCCGTGACCACTTCAGCGTCCAGGTGACGCAACGCGCCAATTTGTTCGTCCGAGAAGCCGTGGCGCTTTGCCAACTTCAAAACTTGCGGAGACAGTTCCTGGGTGCGGACGACCCCGGCGACCTCACACAGAAGCTTCATCTGATCCAAGTACCACGGGTCGATGTCGCTGGCTTCGTGGATCTCTTCGATGCTCATGCCAGAATTGAGCGCCGTGATCACGGTGTGGATGCGTTCCGCGGTTGGGTGGGCCAGTTGGGCTAGCACCTGCTTTTTGACCGCCACGTCTTCCAGGTCGAGGAGGGCGGTGAAGTCGAACTGCGAGCCCTTCTGTTCCATGGAGCGCATGGCTTTTTGCAAGGCGGTGGTGAAGTTGCGGCCCAGCGCCATGACCTCGCCTACCGACTTCATAGTGGTGGTA
>CABTZC010000210.1 GCA_902489185.1 uncultured Brevibacterium sp.
CCACTCACCAACCCGGCTCGCACCAAGAAGGCCGCAATTGGGGTCGCGGACCCCGCCATGATCGACCTCGTTACTGGGGTTCTTAACAACCGTGGCGATCAAGCCGTTGTGTTCCGTTCCCGCGACGGGCTCGACGAACTCAGCAACACCGACGTGAACGACGTGTGGGAAGTGCGCAATGGAATGATCAAGCACTGGGAGTTCGACGCCACCTCCTTGGAATTGCCACGTGTGACGAAGGACGACCTTCGAGGAGGAGATCCAGCGTTCAACGCCTCAGTAATGCAGCGCACGCTCTCGGGTGAACATTCGCCTGTGCGTGACGTTGTGCTCCTCAACGCAGCGGCAGCGTTGGTTGCCGCTGACAGCGCTTCAGAGGGGTCGTTTACGGACAGGTTGGCAACGAAGTTTGACACTGTCGCCGAGGTCGTTGATTCTGGGGCCGCCCGCGCAAAGCTAGATTCGGTGGTCCGTGCGTCGCAAGAACTTCGGAGCGCTCAAGGCTGACTCGTTGAGCGCCTGCTGATACCCGCGTGCAGCTTGAGCAAGCGGAACCTCCAGATCCAAGAGCACGGCGCCGTCGCTTAACAACCAGTGCGAAATAAGTGAGCGTTCTTCGGCAAGTCCACGGTGACTCTCCGGGAACTGTGCCGCAGTGAGAGCCAGACTCCGGCTCACACCTGCTAGATCGGCACCCCATGGGACATGCTCAGTGGCCCCCAGAAGCCCGCGGTGAACAACCGCCACGTCGAAGCCCCCGTCCGTGGCCACCGCAACGGTAATCCGCCCAGTCTTCTTCACACTGCCGTTTTGCTCACTGCGAGTACCCGTCCGTAATACGCTGATGGCAACGTCACGATCCCGGGCCGCTTCTTCATAACGCTCATGTATTGCCAGCTGTTTCAGATGCGTCATTGTATGTTCAACAAATGCCTGAGGTCGTTCCTTCAAGAGATCGATCACAGGAGCGATCTCACGCACGTAATCCTCAGGGCTCATGGGCCCGTTACACGGTCCGCCGCATTTGCCCATTTCGCCGGCCGGGCACGGACGAAAATTGGGCCGTTCTGGCTTTGATGTACACCGTTTGAGTGGATGCATGCGTTCCAGTAAGTCTTTCACCGCACGTGCTGACGTATTGTTCCGAAACGGCCCCAGTGACAGGCTGTCCGGCGAAGGTGGCGTCCGAACTATTGACAGGCGGGGATACGTATCGGATGTGAGTTTGAGCCAAGTCTCACGCGAGGCACCTTTTGAACGTCGGTTATAAGGTGGCTGCAATTCATCGATCAACCGGACTTCACGCACCCGAGCTTCGATTTCCGTTGGACACACCACCGTTCGAATGCTTTGAGCTGCCGTCACCATTTCAGCCATACGTCCGCGTGACTCTGCCGCGTTGAAATACGACGTGACACGCGACCTCATGTCCCGACTACTACCCACGTAGAGAACGCGGTCGGACCCATCGACAAACATGTACACACCAGGCGCATGTGGCACGTCTTTCGCTAAGTGTTTCTTCGACTGCCGGACCTTCCACCCCTGTTGCTTGAGCCCTTGAAGCTCTTCAAGGGTGGTCACGCCCACAGCACCAAAGCGCTCAAACATGCACTGAAGTATGTGGTGCGTTGCACGGGCGTCGTCAAGCGCACGGTGCACCGGGGGAGTAGGCGCATTAAAGAACGCAGCAAGTGTGCCGAGTTTGTGGTTTCGGACTTCCTGACGTGTAACGCATAACCTCGCTAGTCGCACAGTATCCACAACAGGATACGACGGCCACGGATAGTCAAGGCGCATGCACGCGTCTCTGAGAAACCCCACGTCAAAGGCTGCATTGTGAGCAACCAATGTACTCCCGTGGGCGAATTCCAGAAACATTGGAACTACCGAAGCTATATCGGGTGCTGTTGCCACCATCGAGTTGGTGATACCCGTCAAGCGCTCCACGAATGGTGAAATGACGGAACGCGTGGGTTTCACGAGAGTTTGAAACTCGCCGATAATCTCTCCGCCACGACTCTTGACCGCGCCGATCTCGGTGATGTCTCCGTGAGCTGCATTGGCGCCCGTGGTTTCTAGGTCGACAACGGTGAACGTCACATCATGAAGCTCCGTACCCAGGTCGGCAAAAGTCATGGGTCCTGCGGATTCTGGGCGGTCAAAACGAAATGTCATAACGGATATGGTCCTAGATGGCACTGACACAGTGCTACAAGCAAACAACGCCTCACTCTAGACTTGAGCTCCTCCGTCATCGTCGAGTCGCCTGTCTTTGGGCAAAGTGAAGATCGCTCCTACGCCACCTCCAGCGGCCGCAATAACGCACACTACAGATGCCCACATAGGTACAGGGCGAACAAAAAGCACCATAATGATGAGGGCAAGAATTCCACCTACCAGAGCGACGAGCGCAACAACCCGCGCTGGCTGTGCATCCCTTAAGTTCACCTGTTCAACAACTGGACCGTCCCAGTCTTCGCGTTGTTCAAGATACTCGGTCACTTCTTCTGCTGAAACTTCCGAGTTATACGCGGTCGAACGCCCAAAATCTGCGACAATCGCGTCCCAATCCTCATCACGGACACGTTCGTCTTCGCTTAACCGCTCCCATTCGGGGACGGAGTCCCCGCTGTCGCTATTCTTCATTCTTCTCACGTGCGAGGGCACGCTCAATCTGCTCAATAATCACCGGTGCATCATAGTCCAAAGTGGCCACATGAAAACTTTCACGCATAATCACGCGCTTCACGTTTTGTGCAGTGCGCGCAATAAAGTCGCTCGACCGTGACGCAACAACATTGTCCGTCGAAGACGACATCAACGTCACCGGTGTCTCGATCGACCAGAGTCGTGCACGGACGCGCTTACACCCGCGGTACAACTGCGCAACGCCGCTCAGAGGCGTACGTGAATAGGCATATTCATCCTCACCGGGCCGTGCAATGTCACCACCGATCGACTTCACGTCAGTAATCACAGGCGAAAGAACGCCTGCGAAGCGTGCAAATGGCGAATCCACGTACACAGCAGGGTTCACAAGCACGCCAGCGGCGACTTGGGGCCGAGATACCAACGTCTCCAATGCCAGCGTGCCACCCATCGACAATCCTGCGACTACTACGTGGTCATGTTCTGCAAGCGCCGAGTCAACTGCCCGCAACGCGCAATCCACCCACATCTCCCACGTGCAGTCGAGCATGTCGGTCCACACCGTGCCGTGGCCCGGTAAGAGAGGTACCAATACCGTCGTACCCGTCGACGCATGCACGTGGTGCGCAATGTCGCGCCACACGTACGGAGAGCCGGTAAATCCGTGCAACATCACAATTGCCGCATGCGAATCGCCACGCAATGAGATGGGCGACGACACAGATTCAGTTGCCGTTAACTCAGTCATGTTTCCAGCATGCCACAGTGCCATATAGTAAATGCGGAACCGTCGAAAGGTGAGCGAGTGTTTTATTGGGTCCTCAAACGGATCTTGGTTGGACCGTTGCTTAAGATCCTCTTCCGCCCATGGGTCAGAGGAATCGAGAACATTCCCGAAGAAGGTGGCGCGATCATCGCGGGTAACCACCTGTCGTTCATGGATTCTATTTTCATTCCGCTCATTGCACCGCGCCCGGTCGTGTACTTGGCGAAAAAAGACTATTTCACGGGCCCCGGAATCAAAGGTAAGCTCGTGCGGTCGTTCTTCTTGGCAACGAACCAGTTGCCCATGGACCGAGGTGGTGGTTCCGCGTCCGAGGCGTCACTCAAGTCCGGTTTAAAGGTTCTCAACGACGGCAAGTTGCTCGGTATCTACCCGGAAGGCACCCGCTCGCCGGATGGTCGCCTTTACCGAGGTCGCACAGGAGTGGCGCGTCTTGTCTTGGAGTCAGGGTGTCCAGTGGTTCCGGTTGCGCTTATAGGGACAGACAAAGTTCAACCCCAGGGGAAACTGATCCCCAAGTTGCGCAGAGTCGGCATCGTGTTTGGCAAGCCGATCGACTTCTCTCGCTACGAAAACGTGCCGG
>CABTZC010000211.1 GCA_902489185.1 uncultured Brevibacterium sp.
ACGGAATGAAATCGCTCCACCGTCGTCACGGACGATGCGGAGTCCCATGACAAGTTTCCCCAAGGATCTTCCGCGGGTCAGGATCTCAACGGTACACGGAACCATGATCGTTGTGACCGCCATGAAAATGATGATGAGCGAATTGACCAGCAGTTCCTGGGCCAGGCCGTATTCAATAACAAAGTAAATAATCGAGACGAGTAGCGCAATGTACACGATCGTGTAAATAAAGGCGTCAATCGCGCATGCTACGGCTCGTGACATGAGCGAAGCAGGGCGAATGCTCAGCTCGACAGCTTCCCCAGTCACAAGATTGTCCACGTGTGTATATTGCCACACCAGTGACGCGTATTCGAACTGGGAGAACCTCAGATACGATAGCCAAATGGACCCAAATCTGCTCGCTTACATGCACGGAAGTCAGTGGGACCGACTTTCTGCCCTCGCGGGCAAGAAGAAGCTCACCACGCAACAAGCTACCGAGTTTCGCGAACTGTACAGGCGAGCATCTAAGGATCTCTCACGTGTCCAGTCGGTAGCCCCCGATTCAGATGTGGCAGTGCGGTTATCGAATGTCATCCACCGGTCACGTATGCAGCTCACAGGGGTGCCTCGGGGCGCGAAAGCTACAGTGCTCGACTTCTTTGGAGCCTCACTTCCAGCAGCTCTGTATTCGATTCGATGGTATTTCGTGGGCGTGTTCATTGCGTTTGTCGCGTTCAGCGTTTTAACCACTGTGTGGCTGGCAAACGACACCCAGACTCTCTTCACGATGGTGCCGTACGAGGATGCGAAGCGTCTTGCCGAACACGATTTCGTGAACTACTACAAAGAGAACCCCAACAGCGTATTTGCTGTGGGTGTGTGGACCAACAACGCGTGGATCGCCCTTCAGTGGGTGGTCTTGGGCGTGACCGGAATTTACGTGATCGTGGGTCTTGTCATGAACGCCGTGAACGTGGGAGTGTCAGGTGCGGTCATGTTCCACTTTGACCGCGCAGGCGATTTCTTCGGATACATCCTGCCCCACGGTGTCCCGGAGATCACGTGTATCCTCATCGCGGCAGCTGCCGGGCTCAAGATTTTCACCTCGTGGATGATTCCCGTGAACATGTCGCGCATGCAGTCACTCGCCCACGCTGCACGCTCCCTCATCACGGTGGGCGTAGGCCTGATCTTCATGCTGTTTCTTTCGGGTCTGATCGAAGGTTTCGTGACACCTTCCAACATGCCGTTCCCCATCAAGATGTTCTTTGGAGCACTCCTCACCGTGGGGATCTGTGCGTACGCAATTGGCTTGGGTCGCCCCGCTGTCAAGCAGGGCTTGACGGGTGACATGGAAGAAAGCCGGGCGGGGTACCGCGTGGTGACGGCAGCGTAGTCGCCTACAAGCGACCAATGGACTTCAAGTGAATGTAGAGGTCTGCTAGACGTGGCGGAAGGTCTTCGGGGAACCCGCTCACCGTATGAATCCCTAAATGGGTGAGCGCACCCTGAAGCGAGGACTCTGTCATGAGCTGTTGAGCAGCCGCCGCAGCCTGATACGTCTGTGATGGGGTGAACGTGTTCTGGCTCATTGGCCCCAGCTGAGGGTCTTCAACACTGGCAAAAGCGACCGTGTGGCGCGAACGCAACAGCGGGATAGCCGGGAGCACGTCCTCGGCGATCGTGAGCGCGTCCAAACTGGTGACAAACACGACGAATGCGTGGTTGGGGGAGGTTTCCATGACCGCCGAGGTGAGAGTCGCCCAGTCTGTATCGATGAGTTCGGGGTCAATGGGGGTGAGTTTGTTGGTGAGCACGCCCAGGGGGTCCTTACCAGAAAGAGGGCCCACGCTCAGGCGGACGCGTGCATCGGCCACGATCACATCGACCCGGTCCCCGGCTCCAGCTGCCAAAGCAGCAAGCAGCATGGCCGATTCGACTGCCGCGTCGAAAGCCGTTCCGGTGTCGGCTCGGCGCGCGGCTAAGCGCGACGAGTCGATCACAATGACCACACGCCGGTCACGCTCTGGCCGCCACGTCTTCGTCATGAGTTTCTGAGCACGCGCGGTCGCTCGCCAGTCGATCGACCGGATGTCATCGCCGCGGACATATTCGCGAAGCGAGTCAAATTCGGTGCCCATTCCACGCACCATGAGTGCCGTTCGCCCATCGAGTTCGCGCAGCTTCTGTCGCTTCGACGGCAAGTGCTTGCGCGAATGGAACGGCGGCATCACCCGGATGTGAGCGGGAACGTCGAAACTCTTTTGCCGCGCTACCAGCCCCAGCACCGATGTGGACCGCAA
Source organism: uncultured Brevibacterium sp. (assembly GCA_902489185.1). Lineage (GTDB taxonomy): Bacteria > Actinomycetota > Actinomycetes > Actinomycetales > Brevibacteriaceae > Brevibacterium. Next base: position 2,289 of record CABTZC010000211.1, read on the forward strand.
GGTGAGTTTGTCGGCAGGAAGAACGCCGCGGCGGACAGGCAACAGGTGCTGGACCCTCTCAAAGGTGTCACCGGGTTTGATGACCGCGCGGAAACGGTTGTCGCTGGCACCCGCGGTGGGTGCCCACGCGTCCCTGACGTGCAGGCGAGCCGTGCGTTTTCCCGTGTTGACCAGGGTCAAGGTCGCCGAGGTTGGCGACCCTAAGCGGATTCTGTCACCGGGCGAGCGCAAGGCTTGGATCGACCTGGTGGAGGGGGCTAAGAAGAAGTCACCGACTCCCACCAGGACGAGGAACGCTAATCCGGCAACAAGGAACTCCCACGATCCGCCCAAAGCAATGGGGATCGTAAGCAGGACCGTGAGTACCAGAAAACGCCACGTAAATGCCATTAGCGGGGTACCGCCACGGTCGACACAATCGAGTCGAGTACCTGGTCAATCCCAATACCGTCCATTTGAGCTTCGGGACGCAACTGGACACGGTGTCGGAACGTGATGCCCATGAGTGCTTTGACATCGTCGGGTGTGATGAACGCGCGACCGTGCAACCACGCACGTGAACGAGTGGCAGCGAGAAGGCGGGTGGCACCTCGGGGAGAGACTCCCAAAGCGAAAGACGGCGCGCGGCGGGTGGCCTGGACCAGGTCCACAATGTATTCGAGCACCTCTGGTGCGCAGTACACGTTTTGGGCGCGCTGGCTAGCGTCCAAAATGGTGTCGCGGCTCAGCGTCGGTTCGATGCGTGAAAGGTCATGAGCGTTGAAGCCGGCCGCGTGGCGGGTGAGGATTTCGACTTCGGTGTTGCGTGGAGGCAAGTCCAAAATGAGTTTGAAAAGAAAACGGTCCAGCTGCGCTTCAGGCAACGGATAGGTTCCGTCGTATTCGACCGGGTTTTGAGTGGCCGCGACCAAGAACGGTTCGTCGAGTTTCCGGGTGAGACCGTCAACCGAAACCTGGCGTTCTTCCATGGCTTCGAGAAGAGCGGACTGGGTTTTGGGTGGTGTTCGGTTGATTTCGTCAGCGATGAGAATGTTGGTAAAAACAGGTCCTTCGCGGAATTCGAAGCTCGACGTCTGCGCGTTGTAAATCATGGACCCCGTCACGTCACCGGGCATGAGGTCTGGAGTGAACTGGATACGTGCCGAATCGAGGTCCAAAGCGCTGGCGATCGACCGGACCAGCAAGGTTTTGGCAACACCTGGTACACCTTCGAGAAGCACGTGCCCGCCGGACAGGAGGGCAACCATGATCCCTTCAACCGCCTCGGTCTGTCCTACAACCGCCTTACCTACTTCAGCGCGCGCCTTCTCGAAGCGTTCGCGAAGCTCATGGTCGGTTTGGTCCAGCTGGTGTTCAGACGCCCAGCGTTGTTCAGGCTGCTCGGGGTGTGTGTTTTGGTACGGCGGGTTGTGTGGCTGGAACTGTTGATGCTCTTCACCCTGGCCCTGGGGTTGGTACTGGTGGTAATCCGCCTCAGGCTGTGGTTGCTGGAACTGTTCGTCATAAGCATGACCAGGTTGGAACTGCTGCTGAGGTGGCACTGGCTGCTGATATGGCTGGCCCTGAGCTGGCTGACCTGGGGGAGTCTGTGGCTTTTCAGGTGTGGTCATAGTGCGCGGACCTCTCTTTCGATATTTGCGATTCGAGTTGCAAGATCGGATAGCTGTGAGTCGTTTTCAGGGACAGCTGTGATGAAAAGATACTCAAGTTCG
>CABTZC010000212.1 GCA_902489185.1 uncultured Brevibacterium sp.
AAAGGGCATCTCCGCATTCATGATCGACAAGGACACCCCTGGACGGTCCTTTGGTGCGAACGAAAAGAAGATGGGCTGGCGTGCACAACCCACCCGCCAGGTCATGCTCGACAACGTGCGCGTACCGGTTGAAGACCGCATTGGGGACGAAGGCACTGGCTTCAAGATCGCTATGGCAGGACTCGACGGAGGGCGCCTCAACATTGGTGCGTGCGCGCTCGGTGGAGCACAGTCCGCACTCGAAAAAGCCGTCACTTACATGGGGGAACGCCAGGCTTTCGGCTCCGAAATCAACCAGTTCCAAGCACTGCGCTTTGAAGTTGCCGGAATGCAGGCCGACCTGGAAGCTGCGCGTTCCTTCCTCTGGCGGGCCGCCTCGGCATATGACGCCAACGATCCCAACACCACCCTGCTGTCAGCCATGGCAAAACTCAAATCCACTGACATCAGCTTTGACGTGGCAAACCGTGCCCTGCAGATCTTCGGCGGATACGGATATCTGGCAGAGTATGGAGTGGAGAAGCTGGTTCGCGACCTGCGCGTACACCAGATTCTCGAAGGTACGAACGAAATCATGCGCGTCATCATCTCGCGCAAGAGCACAGGAGTTGCGTAAATGCCAGAAACGGCCGAACCGCAAGTAATTGTCAGCGTCGACAACGGTCTAGGACGCATCGAACTGAACAAGCCCAAAGCAATCAACGCACTGGGCGTGGACATGATCAACACCGTCAACGAAGCGCTTGGCGCGTGGAAAGACGACGATTCGGTCCGCGCTGTGCTCATCACGGGGCGTGGCGAACGCGGGCTGTGCGCCGGCGGTGACATCAAAGCGATCTACAAGGCGATCACCGAAGGCAGTGAAGACAACTCGAAGTTCTTCCGCCACGAGTACTTCATGAACTACACGCTTTCGGAGTACCCCAAGCCCGTGATCGCTGTTATGAACGGCATCACCATGGGTGGTGGCGTGGGAATCTCGGCTCACGGTTCGGTGCGTATTGTCACCGACTCCACCAAGATCGGAATGCCCGAAACCACGATCGGCCTGTTCCCTGACGTGGGTGCCCCCCACATTTTGGCGCGCATGCCGCAACACGTGGGCATGTACCTGGGGCTGACCGGCCTTCCGATTGGCGCTGGTGGCGCAATCGCGTACGGCCTGGCTGACTACTATGTTCCGGACGCCTCGGTGCCTGAGTTGGTCAAGGCTCTCGCAGAAAACCCTGGGGACGTAGCCGAGGTCGTTGCCCAGTTCGCGCAGGATGCACCTCCCGCTGAGCTTACCGACGATGTTTCGTGGATCGCTGAGTGCTTCGCAAAGGACTCGCCTCAGGAGATTGTGGAAGCGCTTCGTTCGCACGGATCAGAGAAGGCCCAGTCCACGGCTGACCTTCTTGAGACCAAGTCGCCACGTTCAGTTGCTGTCACGTTCGAACTGATCCGCCGGGCAGCTTCTCTGTCACTTGCCGATGTTCTTGAACAGGACTTGCGCACCGCAACGAACATTGCCAAGTACCCGGATCTCACTGAGGGAATCCGCGCACAGGTCATCGACAAGGACCGCAACCCCAAGTGGAACCCTGCATCGCTTGCCGAGGTAGACCCTCAGGAAGTCGAATCCATCATTACTACCCCCGTACAGGACAAGGTGTTTTCATGAGCTACGAAACAATCAAGTTCGAAGCCGACAACGGTATCGCAACCATTACTCTTGACCGCCCTAAGGCGTTGAACGCGCTGAACCTGCAGGTTCTCACGGAAGTAACCGAAGCAGCAGCCAAGGCCGACGCAGACGACAACGTGCGCGTCATCGTCATCACCGGCGAAGGTCGCGCGTTCGCTGCAGGCGCCGACATTAAGGAAATGAGCCAACTCGACTTCGCACAGGCATACCGCGCCGACTGGTTTGAAGGTTGGAACCGTCTGGCCGCAGTGCGTAAACCTGTGATTGCTGCAGTTAACGGTTTTGCTCTGGGTGGCGGTTGTGAGCTTGCAATGATGTGCGACATTCTCATTGCAAGTGACAAGGCCAAGTTTGGTCAGCCAGAAATTAACCTGGGCGTCCTACCTGGTATGGGTGGTTCCCAGCGTCTGACCCGTGCGATTGGTAAGGCTAAGGCCATGGACCTGTGCCTGACCGGACGCATGATGGACGCAGAAGAAGCTGAACGTTCCGGCCTGGCAGCCCGCGTGGTTCCTCACGATGAGCTCTTGGACACCGTGTACGACATCGCAAAGACCATCGCAAGCAAGTCGCTCATCGCATCGGCAATGGTGAAAGAAGCCGTCAACGCTTCGTTCGAAACCACTCTGCAGCAGGGACTGCTGTTTGAACGTCGGCTCTTCCACTCCTCTCTGGCAACGCAGGACCAGAAGGAAGGTATGGGAGCGTTCGTGGAGAAACGTGAGCCTAAGTTCACCGACTCCTAATCCTCACGTGGCGTAACGCAAACACACTTCTTCGAGACCACCCGTTCAACGGGTGGTCTCGTTTTGTCCCAAAACGTGACGCAGATTATAGTTCTAGGCAAACTGAACGATCGTTTATCGCGGCAAGTTTTCGAAGGAGACAACTCGTGTCTGAACTCCCTGAAGTTTTGCGTACGCCACTCGCGGCCCCGATTATTTCTTCCCCCATGTTTATTGCCTCTGGCCCCGACCTTGTGAAAGCGCAGTGCCAGTCAGGAATCATCGGGTCGTTTCCCACACTGAATGCACGCCCACAAGAGCTTCTGGACGAATGGCTCACCGACATCGAAGAGTCCAACGCCCAGTACGCTGCGGCTAACCCCGGCGCGCCTGTGGGCCCACTCGCAGTCAACCTCATCGTCCACCGGACGAACAACCGACTTGAGCACGACCTCGGCGTCGTTGTTGACCACAAGGTGCCCGTAGTGATCACGTCGTTGGGTGCGCGTGAAGACGTGATTCAGGCGGTCCATTCCTATGGCGGCATTGTTCTGCACGACGTCATTAACAACCGCTTCGCTCACAAGGCAGTGGAAAAGGGGGCGGACGGCCTCATTGCCGTGGCAGCAGGTGCTGGTGGTCACGCAGGTGCGTTGAGCCCATTTGCGTTGGTCCGCGAGATCCGCGAATGGTTCGATGGTCCGTTGGCGCTGTCCGGTGCGATTGCACACGGCCACTCAATCCTTGCCGCGCTGGCTGCTGGTGCTGACTTCGCGTACGTAGGTTCGGCGTTCTTGTCCACACCTGAAGCCAATGTGGTTGACGGCTATCGCAACATGATTGTTGACTCCTCAGCCGATGACATTGTGTATTCCAACCTGTTCACCGGCGTTCACGGTAACTATCTGCGTGGCTCAATCGAGGCAGCCGGGCTAGACCCCGAGAATCTGCCAGTATCTGACCCCTCCGCGATGAGTTTTGAGTCCACGGCCTCCGGTGAGCGGGCAAAGCCAAAGGCGTGGAAGGAAATCTGGGGTTCGGGCCAGGGAATTGGGCACATTACAGGTTCGGTTCCTGCCCGGGAGTTGGTTGCCAACCTGGTGAGTGAGTTTAAGGCTGCGCAAGAGGACCTGTGCAACAAGCTGGCTCGCTAGCGCTCCTCCCCTGCTGGGTAGGTCACCGGTTTCTGGTGAAAATTAACGGCCGAGGTGGTAGCACCTCGGCCGTTTGAACGTCACCTTATCTAGGTTTTAGAAGTCCCAGTCGTCGTCTTCGGTGTTTTCGGCCTTACCGATCACGTACGAAGAACCTGAACCGGAGAAGAAGTCGTGGTTCTCATCGCTGCTCGGTGACAGTGCCGACAAGATAGCCGGGTTCACATTCGTAACCGTTGACGGGAACATCGCTTCATATCCCAGGTTCATGAGCGCCTTGTTCGCGTTGTAGTGCAAGAACTTCTTGACATCTTCAGCGAGACCAACGGAGTCGTAGAGGTCGTGCGTGTAATGCACTTCGTTTTCGTACAGTTCGTACAGCAGGCTAAACGTGTAGTCCTTCAG
>CABTZC010000213.1 GCA_902489185.1 uncultured Brevibacterium sp.
CACGATAGCTCACAGGCCCAAAGGAGTAGCCATGCCAATGCTCACACCAGACATCGACCCACTTGACACCCAGGTGGGGGAGGGCGCGCACCATGACCAGGTCACCGCGCTGTTCGACCAGTTGGAGTTCCGTCAGCTGGCAGAGCGGGTGAACGCTCTGTTTTTCGCTGACGTTGAGCAGGTCCCGCAGGTTGAGCTTCCCGAGGTCGTCGCCACCTCGGGTACGGAACTTCCGGCATGGTTGGAAGCCGCAGAAGAACCTGTGGGCTTCGAGCTCGAAGATGACATGCTGGGACTTGCGAGCAACGACTCCGCGATCTGGGTTGACCTGACCGATCTCGACGAAAAAGCGTTCAACGCCCTCGACACCTTCATTTCCACTAAGCGTCTGGTGGCACACGACGTCAAACCGCAGGTACACGCGTGGGTCCAGCGGGGGTTCACACAACCTCGGCCCATCATGGACACCGAACTTGCCGCCTACCTCCTCGCCCCCGACGCTAGGGGGTACAAACTCGCGGACATGGCAAGCGACCTCGGCGTGGTCCTGGACGAAGACCGCGACCTGCTCACCGATGTGGGAGAACAGTTAGGTCACCGCGCGTGGGTCACGGTGGCGCTGTATCCGCGTTTGCGTCACAACCTGGAACGTAGTCATCTGCAGGATGTTCTCGATGACATCGAGATGCCTACACAAGAAATCCTCGCGCGCATGGAAATCGCGGGAATCGCCATTGACCAGCCTGTGCTGAACGAGCTCATCACCGAGTTTGAGGCTGCTGCGCAGCAAAGCGCGTCGGAAGCGTATGCGTCGATCGGTCACGAAGTGAACCTGAATTCGCCTAAACAGTTGCAGACCGTGCTGTTTGACGAACTCAACATGCCCAAGACCAAGCGCACCAAGACCGGTTACACCACGGATGCCGACTCGCTTGCGGACTTGCTCGTCAAAACGCAGCACCCCTTCCTCGAACATCTCCTTGCCCACCGCGACCGCACCAAACTCAAACAAACCGTGGTGGGTCTGCACAAGGTTGTCGCAGACGACGGACGTATCCACACCACGTATTTGCAGACGGTGGCGGCGACCGGGCGCCTGAGTTCAAAAGACCCGAACCTGCAGAACATTCCGGTCCGCACCGAGGCCGGTAGGCGCATCCGTTCTGTCTTCAAGGCCGCCCAAGACGACGGGTACGAAAGCCTCATGAGCGTGGACTATTCGCAGATCGAAATGCGGATCATGGCCCACCTGTCAGGCGATGAAGCACTCATCCAAGCGTTCAAAGACGGCGAAGACCTCCACCGCTACGTAGCCGGGCAGGTGTACGAAGTTGCGATCGGCGACGTCACCGACCAGCAGCGATCCAAGGTCAAGGCCATGTCCTACGGTCTGGTCTACGGCTTGAGCGCATACGGGCTGTCGCGCCAGCTGGGTATTCCAACGGGTGAAGCCAGCGCTCTCATGGACGACTACTTCGCACGTTTTGGGGCCGTGAAGGAATACCTGGATCAGGTCGTCGAAGAAGCGCGCGGGCGCGGGTACACCGAAACCATGTACGGGCGTCGCCGGTACCTGCCACAGTTGCGATCAGATCGACGCCAGCTTAGGGAAATGGCCGAACGCGCAGCGCTCAACGCACCCATCCAGGGGAGTGCGGCCGACATTATGAAGATCGCCATGAAGCGGGTCGACGACGCCTTGGACAAGGCCGGACTGAAGTCCCGCATGCTTCTGCAGGTTCACGACGAAATCATCCTCGAGATCTGGGCAGGCGAAGCGACCCAGGTTGAGAAACTCGTTCGCGAGAACATGAGCCAGGCCGCCCAGCTCAGTGTTCCTCTCGATGTGAACGTGGGCGTGGGGCCCAACTGGCAGGACGCCGCGCACTAAGTACGTGCGCCCCAGCGCGCAGGCGCCCGCTATCGCAGCACAGTCGAGAAAATCGCCGTTCCTGGCATGAGCTCACCGCGCAGTGGCGACCAGCCACCCCAAGCCGTGTGGTTGTCCTTGGGCCATTCGGGTTCGGTGATGCCACGCAGGTCAAAACCTGCGTCCACAATGAGGTTCACCCAGTCGCCAATCGTGCGGTGGTGTTCCGCATAGATCGGGTTGCCTGAACTGTCGAGCTCCACATACGGCGTCCGGTCGAAGTAGGAATACTCCACGGTGAGCCCGGCTTCCGACGGCACGTCAGGGAACATCCAACGCAGGGGGTGGGTGACCGAAAAAACCCACGCTCCACCCGGACGCAGGACACGGGCAACCTCGCTGAGAACGACCTCGGCGTCCTTCACAAACGGCAACGCCCCATACGACGAAAACGCAATATCAAAGGAACCAGACGGGAACGGAAGCTTACGCGCATCAGCCTGCAAGAACGTGGGTTCCACGGCACCGCCGGTGAGAGGTTGCTCACGGCTGAGACGCGACGCCTGCTCGAGCATGCCGGACGACAGGTCCACGCCGGTGGCAAAACCGCCCTGCTTGGCGATCCACCGCGAACACTGGCCGGCGCCGCACCCAACCTCCAGCACGTACTTGCCGGACACGTCGCCCAAGAGGCCGGCGTCGGATTCGTGAACGCCCTCAGGGCACCAAATAAAATCGGACGCGCCCAGGAAGCTGCCGTGTTCAGCGAGATACTCCGAAGCCGAGCCATCCCAGTACGTGCGGTTCGCGCGCACCGATGTCTCTTCGTCAATCGGGATGTAGCCCCCGGAAATGATCTCTGCTGTGCTTTCGGTCTCGTCCACGCTTCACCTTTCATCGACGTCAAAAGTACTGCCGAGGTGGTCGACAGTGTCGCTGTCACGAACTGCAAGATAGTGTTACACTTTCGTAGTGTATGCGCGAACTGTGCAACGCGCGCTGTTTACGTCATACATTGTCCATGTTGTCAACCATATTCCTGGTGACTCACGACAGCTCGTGCAAACGCATATTTGATCCATGTCGAATCTGTGTTTCATGACCGTGAATTGCTAGGTGTAAGTCCATTTACGGAGTCCCTACCTTTATGACCACCACCACGCCGGAAACGGCGAAGAACTCGCAGGTTGCCGTTAACGACATCGGCTCTGCTGACGAATTCCTCGCGGCCGTAGACGAAACCATCAAGTACTTCAACGACGGAGATATCGTTGAAGGAACCATCGTCAAAGTAGATCGCGACGAAGTTCTGGTCGACATCGGTTACAAGACGGAAGGTGTCATCCTTTCGCGCGAACTGTCGATCAAGCACGACGTAGATCCAGCAGAGGTCGTCGAGGTGGGAGACCCCATCGAGGCTTTGGTTCTGACCAAAGAAGACAAAGACGGTCGCCTCATGCTGTCCAAGAAACGCGCACAGTACGAGCGTGCTTGGGGAGACATCGAAAAGGTTAAGGAAGACGAAGGTGTCGTCACCGGTACCGTCATCGAAGTTGTCAAGGGTGGACTCATCGTTGACATCGGGCTTCGCGGATTCCTTCCTGCATCCCTCGTTGAGATGCGTCGCGTCCGTGACCTTGCTCCTTACATCGGCCAGAAGGTCGACGCTAAAATCATCGAACTCGACAAGAACCGCAACAACGTTGTTCTGTCGCGTCGCGCATGGCTGGAAGAAACCCAGTCCACTGTTCGCCACGACTTCCTGCAGACCCTCCAGAAGGGCCAGGTTCGTCCGGGTGTTGTTTCCTCGATCGTCAACTTCGGTGCATTCGTGGACCTGGGTGGCGTAGACGGTCTGGTACACGTTTCCGAACTGTCCTGGAAGCACATCGACCACCCCAACGAAGTTGTTACCGTTGGCGACGAAGTCACCGTCGAGGTTCTCGACGTGGACATGGATCGCGAACGTGTCTCCCTGTCGCTCAAGGCAACTCAGGAAGACCCATGGCAGCACTTCGCTCGCACGCACGTTATCGGACAGATCGTTCCTGGTAAGGTCACCAAGCTCGTTCCATTCGGTGCGTTCGTTCG
>CABTZC010000214.1 GCA_902489185.1 uncultured Brevibacterium sp.
CCCCCCTATTTTGGCCACGCTTACAGGTTATTCAACCATTCCTTGATTGTGTCCGTGTCCTCACCAATAGCGGGAGGTTCTTTGCGGTAGGTGGGAGGTGTTTTTGACATGGTCAGTGAGTTGCGCACGGTTGGGAGGGAGTCAGGATCTTCCGTTTGCCACGTGGGTTCAATTCCCAGAGTCGGTGCTAGTTCGAGCCCTTCCTTGACGCTCTGGACGGGTGCACACGGCAGACCAGCTTCAGTGAGCAGTCGGAACCATTCGTCTTTTGAGCGCGTGGATAACGCTTTCTCTAGGATGGGTCGCAATTCGTTGCGATTCACGTTGCGCTTTTCAGCCGTATCGAACCGTGGGTCTTGAGCGATGTTAGGGATCTCAAGAACATTGCACAACTTGATGAACTGACCATTGTTCGCTCCTACAATGATGAGTTCGCCGTCGCCGGTGGGAAAAGCGTTGTACGGATAGATGGTGGCGTGCTCTTTGCCTGCTCGTGTAATTGGAGTGTCTGTGGTAGCGACCGCCTGGTATTGGTTTGACATGGTGAAGATCGCGTTCGCCAACAGGTTGTTGTCGATCAGTTGCCCTTCGCCGGTCAAGTCACGGTGGCGTAGTGCTGACACGATTCCGAACGCGGTTATCATTCCAGTTGTCAGATCGAAAATGGAGACACCTGATCGAACAGGGTCTTCCTGTGGGTCACCGTTCATGTCCATGAGCCCGGCCATGCCTTGAACCAGGACGTCATAGCCTGGAAGCTCACGACCCTTGCCAACTTTCCCGAATCCTGTGATGTGTGCGTACACGATATCCGGGCGAAGTTCCTTAACGTCGTCGTAGCTTAGGCCAAACTTTTCGATTGAGCCTGGCTTGAAGTTGTGGACAAAAACATCCGCGTTTTTTGCAATATCGCGAGCAGTCGCGAGGTCGTTAGCCTCTGCGAGGTTGAGCTTGATGGAATGCTTGTTCCGGTTAACGGCTTGGAAGTAGCTGGCTTCTCCCCGTGCAGCGGGTGGTCGCCACGTGCGTGAATCGTCGCCGTTAGGTCCTTCCACTTTGATTACTGTCGCCCCCATGTCTGCAAGCAACAGGGTTGCGTACGGGCCCGCTAGAATACGAGAAAAATCAGCCACGACAATTCCAGACAGCGGACCGGTGGTTTTTGGCGGGAAAACTTGACTCACAGTGACTCCTTCGTCTGACAATTTGAAAATATTTATACAAGCAATAAATCACCATCTATCAAGACAACATAATGCATAATCTGCGGGCATGACAGTCGACTGTGCGTGACCGGGTGCATGGGACTCCGTTTGTCCAGTCCTGTACTCGCCAGCAACTGACGTTCATACAACGTTAAGAAACAAAACGAATCAGGTTCACGGTGCGATGAGAAATTAGGGGTGATTCTCTTTTCCTCATTTTTGACACTGGAGACCCCACCATGCATCGCTCTTCACGTCTCAGCGCAGCAGTTCTCGCTACTGCACTCGTCGGCACACTGACCCCCGCCGTGACAGCGTTCGGCACGCCCACCTCGGCCCACGCGGCGGTCGCTGCCGACCGCGGTACCGCCGACGTCCGCGTCTTCCAAGACAGCAACCACGACAAGAAGTACGACGACGGCGAACCGCCACTTCAGCCTACGTACCTCAACAAAACCCTGACCTTGAAAAACAAGGCCACCGGTAATTGGTATGTCATTCACCCAGACAACCTGAAGACTGTTGGTCTGCCGGCAGGCGACTACACGCTGTACGTGGAAATGAACAGCACGTTCGGTCACTACGCGATTGTTGACACTGCCACCGGCAAGCGCCTGCCAGACACCAACTTGAAGATTAACGTACCAGCGACTCGGATCGGCGCGAAGGGCCAGGAAATCACGAACGGCGTGACCGCTGGTTACGGCCGCCACAGCTACACGGACATCACATTGGAGGCAGGCAAGCCTCTCGACTTGTCATATGCGGCGTCCTCGATTGGTGCGAACGTTTCGGCCGTTGAGACGAAGGACGGTGCCGAGGTCGCAGCCCCTGACGCTGTTACCGTGGCCTACAAAGATGGAAGCTCATCTGTTAAGTCGGCCAACGTAGATGACCGTTACTGGGCTGGTAAGGGCGACGAAGTGTGGGACAGGCACTACTTCACTGACGGCAAAGTGACCGCACGCATTTCACCAAAGATCAACTACACAGTCGACAAAGTGGAGGCGCGGTTCCACCAGGAAGAAAACGCTCCGTTCAACACCGACAAACTCAGCGACCCGTTGAACGTCACGGCGGACTCCGCGAACCACACCTACACCGTCAACACGGCTGACGCCGGGGAAGCGTGGGGGAACTTCGAATACAAGGCGTTCCTCAAAACCGTTGACATTGGGAAAGCCACGGTTCGCCTGTTCGGTGACGAAAACGTAGACAACAAGTACTCAGGTCCCGAAGAGAAGGTCAGTAGCAGTTACATCAACCTGGAAGACGAGAACGGCCGCTGGTTCAAGGTAACCCCGGATGCACTGAAAGAACAGGGTCTCCCTGCTGGTAAGTACACCGCGTACGTTCGCAACGCGAGTGTCGCTGACGGATTCGGTGTGGTCGTCGACAGTAAGACCGGAAAGCGCATGGAAACCGTGCGCCTGGACGAGTCACACGACGCAACGTACGTTGACGAAAGCACAGGCGAAACTCTGCCCACAGTGACCGACAAGGGACGCTTCGTCAAGACTTCCTTCACCGTGGCACCTGACAAAGAGACTGTTGTTGACATGGCATCGACACGCATCGACGCCAGCGCCAAAGTAACGGTTGACGGTGAAGCGTTCGACTCCAAGGTGTACTTCAAAGACGGTGAAACCCGTCTGGAGAGCTTCGTTTCGAAGACGTCCACCAAAACAGAACACCTCGCATCTGACGACGCGGACAAAAAGACTCGTCACTTCTTCTCTGAAGAATGGGTGACTGTTGGTGTTGAGAACATTGACGGGTACGCAGTTAAAGGTGTGACCGTTGGCGGTCTCGCAGGGGGCAAGACTGTTGACGCGGAGAAGGTTTCTGACACCGAGTACCGGGTTAAGCGTGCTGCGCTGGGTGATGACTTTGGTCGCCTGAAGTTCGACGTGCAGCTCGAAAAGGTTGTTCCCACGGGTAAGGTCAACTTCCGCCTGTTCGGTGACGAAAATCTCAACAACACGTTTGAAGAGGACACTGACAAGCTCGAACGCCGTTACGTCAATCTGGTTGATGAGCAGGGCAACTGGTACAAGGTGATGCCAGAGGCCTTGGCGCAGCAGGGCTTGCCTGCGGGTAAGTACACCGTGTACATGCGTGACGCATCCGTTGCTGATGGCTTTGGTGTGGTTGTTGATTCGGCTGGTAAGCGTTTGCCGTTCGCTGAGTTGAAGGGCAAGAAGGACGCTACCTACATCGATGCGAAGACCGGTGAGAAGGTCGCGACATGGACTGACGAAGGAAACTTCGTAACGACCGAAATTGAAGTCAAGGAAAACGAGACGGTTGAAGCTAACTTCGCCTCGACCCGTATTGATGCGACCGCAAAGGTGACTGCTGATGGGGAAGCGGTTGACTCGAAGGTGTACTTCAAGGACGGCGAACAGCGCCTTGAGACCTACAAGTCTGACTCAGTTGGTTACGTTGCCTCCGATGACGTTGAGGCCAAGAAGCGTCACTTCTTCTCCGAAGAATGGGTGACTGTTGGTGTTGAGGACATCGACGGTTACACAGTCAAGGGCGTGACCGTTGGCGGTTTTGCTGGTGGTAAGACCGTTGACGCGGAGAAGGTTTCTGGCACTGAGTACCGCGTCAAGCGTTCCGAAATGGAGAATGACTTTGGTCGACTGAAGTTCGACGTGCAGCTTGAAAAGGTTGCCCCGACGGGCAAGGTTGACTTCCGCTTGTTCCGTGATGAGAACTTGGACAACAAGTACTC
>CABTZC010000215.1 GCA_902489185.1 uncultured Brevibacterium sp.
AGAGCTTCCAACACTTGAGCATGAACGTGAGGATTCGCGGAATTGGGGGAGGCAAAGCGCACAATCGCTTGGTAGTTCTCTTTTGTGAGGACGGGAACTACCAAACTTTCGGCACCCGCCCACGGCGAACCGGGCACGGGGTCGGGCGTGAGTGACCACCTGTCGCACAGCTCGTTGAACATGAAGGGGAGTGCTGCAGCCCATGCGTCGGCGCGTTTGGGGCCAATGAGCTCGCCCACCGCACCTAGTAATGACTCCGGAACCTGCACTGTGTCTCCTAAAACCTCAACAGTTCAAACTTACCCGCCTTTTGGGTGGCGCGGGCGGATTCGTACAGGTGCCGCAGGGCAAATGCGTGTACTTCCTTTTCAGTCTGCGGATCTTTGGGGTATGCGAAGGTGAAGAGGCTTGGGAGAGTCGCAGTGAGGAGGCTTTCGGCTTCGACCGCGAGTTTTTTGGTGTCATGGGGGTCGCTGGGCAGTTGCCATGCGGGTTTGTTTGCGGGTAGGTTGTCTGCTCCGACCGAGGCGGCAAAGGACCTGGCTTCTTCTGCCGCGTGGGCGAGAAGGTCGTGGCGGTCTCGGACGAACATTCCGTATGGCGATTTTTTGTCGTCAAAGACCGCTAAACGTTGGTACGCATACGAACTCTTGTGGCAGGCGGAAATAAATCCTGCCAAACCATCTGTCTTCTGTCCCTCTTCGTCGTCTCCCTCGTCATCGCCCTGGTTGCCAGAGTTGTTCTCCGGTCCAGGCGTGGGATTGATGACGGGGGAGAAGGAACCGGTGAGCTTACGTTCGTCGGCTGTGAAATCGCGCAGAAGAACCAGGGCTGTGCCCACTGCTACGTCAGCAAGGGTCGCCGAGGTTGCCCCAGCGAGGTTGGGAAAGTCACCGGTGATTGTGGAATGGATTTCGGTGAGCGCGTCTTTCAAGTCGCGCTGTGGTTCAGGGGAAGGGGATTCGGTGGCAAGTTCGCTGGGCGGGGCCCACACCGGGCCGACCGCTTTGCTCAACCGGTCGCGAATCGAGGCTTGGTCTCCGGTTGCTTGTGTGTTCTTGAGGATCTTTGCGACACGGTTGCGCACCGTGTCGGTTGGGCTGAGGGTGGGAAGTTCAGGGTCGGAATCAATTCGGATCCCGCAACCACTGGTGACGGCAATAGTGGCTGTGAGGGTTAAAAAACTTCTGCGGCCCAGAGTCCCTTTTCCTTGCATAATGGCAATCTTAGCGAAGGGTGAGCGAAGGCAAGGATGGATGAAAAGGTCGCTTGGGGTGCAGACTGCCAGTAGAGTCTCGTGTAACGGTTCTGAAAGGAGTCGAGATGAAGAATGAAGCTCAACAGGTCACTGACCTGATCCGTACCCCGCTGTCTCGAGAGGGACTCATTGTCGAAGATGTGAAGGCACACGCTGCGGGACAATATCGCAAGGTCACTGTCGTGATCGACTTGGATACAGACACCTCGGACCCGGTCTCTTTAGACACGATTGCCCAGGCAACAAAAATTGTGTCGGAACTCATTGACGACGTGGAACTGTTTAACGACAAGCCTTATGACCTGGAAGTGACATCGCCGGGAGCAACCCGGGAACTTACTGAGAAGCGGCACTTCTTACGGAACCGAGGTCGTAACCTCGACGTCCGCACAAATGGCCCCGCCTACACCGGCGAACTCGTGGATGTGAATGACCGGGGCATCACCCTGGTGGACTCCAAAAAAGTGGATTACGTGATCCCTTTTGCAGAAATTACGAAAGCAAAGGTCGTTTTGAAATTCCGCTAACCAGGTGAATCCATTAGGGTTACACCTACACGTTCATTCATGAACAACTGAAATTTCAATAGAGCCGGGTAAGCGGCAAAACGGAAGGCCAGATACGTGGACATCGACCTGAGCGCGCTAAGAATGATCGAGCGAGAGCGCGAAATTCCCATGAAAGTGCTCGTGGATCTGATTGAACAGGCTCTTCTCATCGCGTACCAGCGCACAGAAGGCTATTACCCTGACGCCCGCGCTGAACTCGACACGAAAACCGGCAAAGCTACCATTTGGGCAGTCGAATTCGATGATGATGACAACCCCATTGGCGAATTCGACGATACGCCAGAAGGCTTTGGCCGCATCGCTGCTCAGACTGCTCGCAACGTCATTCATCAGCGTTTGCGTGACGTCGAAGACGAATCGGTTTTGGGTTCGTTTAAGAACCACGAAGGTGAGATCGTCTCCGGTGTGATCCAGCAGGGTAAGCACGAAGACATGGTCCAAGTGAATCTGGGAGATGTCGAAGCCGTGCTCCCGCCGCACGAACAGGTGCCGGGGGAAACGTACGAACATGGCCGCCGTATCCGCGTGTACATCACCGATGTTCATAAAGGACAAAAGGGCCCATCTGTCACGGTTTCACGCTCACACCCAAACTTGGTGCGCAAACTGTTTGCGCACGAAGTCCCAGAAATCGCAGATGGTCAAGTGGAGCTCGTGTCACTTGCTCGTGAAGCCGGCCACCGTACCAAGATCGCAGTAGCCCCTAAGGTTCCAGGGCTTAATGCGAAGGGTGCTTGCATTGGTGAATACGGCTCCCGGGTGCGTGCTGTCATGGCTGAACTGGGTGAAGAAAAGATCGACATTGTCGATTACAACGAAAACCCTGCCAAGTTCGTGGCTAATGCACTTTCGCCTGCTAAAGCAGCCAAAGTCGAAGTGCTTGACGAATCTGCGAAGATGGCCCGCGCTTTTGTTCCCAACGACCAGCTGTCGCTGGCGATTGGAAAAGAGGGCCAGAACGCTCGTTTGGCGGCGAAACTCACCGGCTGGAAAATCGACATCGTAGGTACCGCCTAACGTCATGTGTAGAATGGATAGGTGTCTTGTGAACCTATCCGCATGTGTGTGGGGTGCAGAAAAGTAGAACCCACAAGCAAACTTTCACGGTTTGTCTCTGTTCACGGTTCGTTGACTGCAGATACCCAGCGCACACTCCCCGGAAGGGGAATGTGGATTCACCCTACACAAGCCTGTTGGAAAACAGCGCGAAAAAAGAACGCGTTCGCACGGGCGCTTCGGGTGAGCAACCTAGAAGTTCCCGATCTACCGATTACGGAAAGTAGTTAGCGAAATGGAAACCACGTAGTGAGTGCTCAGAAATGACACCCAGACTTATTGGTTGTGAGCAGTGAAATGAGATCTGTTCACTTACGATGAGGTTCCTTCCTGTCCGGAAGGAACCCGGACAGGAGAAATGTGGCTAAGCCCCGTGTCCATGAGCTCGCAAAAGAGCTCGGCACTACCAGCAAAGATGTGCTGGCAAAACTTGAATCATTGGGCGAATTTGTTCGCTCAGCGTCCTCGACAGTTGAAGCGCCTGTCGTTCGGCGTCTGAAAGAGCTGTACGCGTCAAGCAACGCAGACTCCGCTGGAGACACCTCCACGAGTGGCGCGAAGACCGGTGCTAAGAAAACAGCAACAAAAACCGGCGCATCGAAGACTGCAACCGCTAAGACTTCAACTACCAAGACTTCGGCAACTAAATCGGCTGCCGCGAAGAGTGGTGCTTCTAAGACCACGGCTTCTAAGCCTGCGGCATCTAAATCATCAGCACCTAAACCGGCTGCTCCTAAGAAAACAGCGGCAAAGGAAGAAGCGCCTGCGAAAAAGTCGGCGACGCCCAAACCTGCCCCAGCCGCTGGTAGGCCGAGCGCCGAAAAGTCGGACGCTCCGAAGCCAGCTGCTTCGTCCTCGGCCCCGAAACCAGGCGGAGCCGCTCCTAAGCCTGCTCCCAAGCCAGGCGTTCCCAAACCAGGCGCGCCCACCTCGGGAGCCAAACCAGGACCTAAGCCTGGACGCCCAGGGGCACGCCCGGGTAACAACCCGTTCGCTTCCTCTCAGGGCATGCCAAAGCCAGGCGCCAAGCCAGGACCTAA
>CABTZC010000216.1 GCA_902489185.1 uncultured Brevibacterium sp.
AAGGCGAGACGGACCTGACGATCCACATGATGTCACTCCGTCTTCCGTGCCCGAAATGCAGCATCGACTTCCGTGACCGTCCAGAAGGAAGCGAGTCAAAGCTTTCCACCGTGTCGGACGGCCTCAAGATCCTTGGTACGATTGCGCAGATGATGCGGCACGAACGTCCTAACCTGTTCTACGGTTCACTCGCCCTTCTCATGGTGATTGCGTCGCTTGTGTGTGGTGTACCTGTCATCGTTGAGTTTATGAACACTGGATTGGTCCCACGGTTTCCAACCGCACTTTTGGCAGTGGCGTTCATGATTATCGCGGCCATTTTTGCCACCGTAGGCATCATCGTTGACGCGGTGAGGCGTGGGCGGCGAGAGTCAGCGCGCCTACACTATCTGGAACTACTGCCGCCCAATAAAACAGTGGGCCTGAGTGAGTCGTCTTCGTAAATGTCAGCCAACTATAGAAAATGGCGTTCCTTGTTTGTGGAAGTCATGCGCTTCCTCATGGTCGGTGGAGCCGGGTACATCGTGGATGTGGGCCTCTCCAACTTGCTGGTGTATGGCTTTTTGGGCATACCCGCCACAATGCCGGGAAGCCCGGTAAAAGCAAAGATCATTTCAACGGTTGCCTCGGTCATCGTCGCGTGGTTGGGAAACAAATTATGGACGTACGGTGACCGCACTACGGGGTCCAACGTACGCGGATTCATTCTCTTCGTGGTGGTGAATGCCATTGGAATGGTCATCACGGTGCTTCCTCTGGGTGTGACGTGGTACTTGTTGAACCTGCGGGATCCAGTGTCGTACAACATATCCACCAACATCATCGGAATTGCGCTAGCCATGGTTTTCCGGTTTTACGCCTACCGAACCTGGGTATTCAAAGAAACTGACCCGCCCGCGGGAGAGAAAACCACATGAACACGGCTAAGCCGAGGAGAACAGAACGTAGGCTACGTTTCGACTCAAGGCTCTTATGGGATTTGCTACTCCTAGTGATGTGCATGGCACTAGCGACTGTGACGTTTTTAGGCTTCTACCCAGGCCGTGCAGAATACGACATTTCGGAACAAGCGAAACAGATGCTGGGTATGAAAAACCTCTCTGATTGGCATCCGCCTATTGTCGCTGTTCTGTGGCGGGGCCTTTATACCGTGACTGGTGAACTCGCTTCGCTCTTAGCCTTCCAAATTAGTGCCTATTTTTTAGCGGTGTTTCTACTGGCGGTTTTCACGCACCGCATTTTAAAACGTCGATGGGCGTCTTTGGCGATGATTGCAATTTTGGTATCGCCGTGGGCATACAGTCAGCTGGGCGTCATGTGGAAAGACACCATCATGGCGGCGACTCTGCTTCTGGCAGCCGGATGCTTAGCTCTGATTGTTCCCAAGAAGAAGAAAACCTATTGGTTCGTTATTCCAGCAGTTGCCCTCTTAATTTTTGCCACTCTGGTCAGGAAGAATGCTGTTGTTGCGGTTGTGCCCATGTGTGTGTTTCTCGCGTGGCGACTTGTGCCGGGAATTCGTTGGCGTTTAGAGCGAGTAACTCGACGAAAGTTGAATAAGAAAATTCGAGTGCGAAAAAGCGTCCTTGCCACTCTGGTTTGCGCTCTTGCCGTCGTTGCTGTCACGTCCGCGGCGCTATTGATTGATTTCGGTATTGCTCGCCATTGGAACGTTAAACCGACACACCAGATCTACCAGGTTATTCTCGACGACGTCATGTTCTCGGTACCTGAATATGAACTCAATACATCAGCGGCGCCCCAGGAGCTTAAGGACAGAATTAACACGGCACGGCCCAAATGCTATGAGATGAACGAGCCGTATGACGCGTACTGGAATTGCTATGGTCGCGGATCAAGCGGCAGTGATTATTCACCACTTGGCTATAGAGATGAGCTGAAACAACTGTGGCTGGACCACGTCATCACCCACCCACAACGTTACGTTGAGTATCGATGGTCGGTATACAAGTTCTATCTCACCACTTCACGGCTCATCTACTTTCCGAACATCGTGGTCGAGCCTGCAAAGGGCGTAGGTTTTCATAGGGGAAGCATGGAGTTTGACCAGGTAGCAGAACACTATGTCGTGGGCTTCGGCGCCGACACTATTGGCGTGGTTTTTAAACCGTGGTTTTGGCTCCTGGCGGGCGTCATCGTTTCCATTGGTGCATGGTGGTCGGGCCGTAGCCGGGCGTTCGCGCTGATGCTGACCGGTTCAGCGATCTTGTATATTTTTGCGTACTTTCCGGTCATTCCTGCAAACCATTTCCGTTACACCTATTGGCCAGCACTGGCTGTTTCGGTTGCATGTGTGGTCGTCGTCGCGGGGGTGGTTAAAACTTGGAGAGACCGCCGCGGACGTAGCGAGGTAACTTGTACCGAAACGCTCGATAAACTTCCACAATCGGCTTTGGAGTCCGCGAACGAACGGTAGAACGAAGTCCGCGATAATTCTGCTGAAACGCACCACATCGAATATCCGGAAGCTGTTTGGCACGCGCTCGCTCTGCTAACAGTTTCAGCGCGTGTGGCAATTCGTCAGTGAACGGCTGGAAATAGTTCGCGGTGAGCCATTCTTCAGACGGGAACCTAAAGGCCGACCGTTCCAAATCGCTCAACGGCTGCGCGATCCCGGAATCGGCGAACGCCTCATTGAGCATCTCTTCATTGACACCAAAATCAGAAATAATCAGCGTTGCCAATCCACGGTCAAGACTCTCGAGCGCGGCAGTCGAAGACACCGTCACCAACGCCGTCCCGGGTTCAAGGAAATCTGACATAGGCCCAACTTCAACAGACAGGCGTCCTGGGGTGATTTTTCCTTCACGCTCCAGAATTTCCAAGAGTGCGGTGTAGGAGTGTTCTTCACGGTGAGTCTCTTGTTCACCTGGACGGCTTCGCACTTTCACAATGACCGAAGAGTCATGGAAATTGCGCGCGAAACGGTTCAGCGACAACAAAATCTGTTCGCGTTCGCGCTTTTCCACGGGCACTTTTGCTTGTGGAGCAAAAACCAAACGAGACGGAACCTCGCCGGGAGTGAACTTAGCACGAGGTGGTTGCTTCGACTTCAGCATGGGCAGACGAGCAATCACCACTTCGACAGGGAACTCATTGCGCGCAAGCACGTACTCATACCGCTCTTTTTCAAAAGCTGAATGTGTGATGAACATGTCGCCTAGCCTGCGGTATCGCTGGCCTTTGGTCGTTGCCGGTAGCCCTACGCCGGGGAGTCCAGAGACCAGTCCAGGACGGCGTTCAAGAAATGCCGCGGTTGAATAAACAACCTGCACAACCGGGCCTGTTGCAGCAGCTAGGAGCACGTCTGGTCGTAACGCTTCAAGTGATGCTTTGAGTTCCGAGACACTGATAATGGGAACAGAATCAACAGTAAACCTGCTTCCGGCCAACGCGTTAACGACTTGTTCTTCGGTGGGCAGGATCGGGTTGTCAACCAGCCACACACGGACATCAAAGTCATCGCGCAATTGGTCAAGAAGAGAAGCCGACCATTTCAGATAGGACTCGGAGTCGGAAATGGAAACGAGGACTGGCTTGTCAGTCGCACGGTTCCGCCTTCTGTTAAGTTCCAGTTTGGTTTTCATGGTGACGTTGGGTTCCCACCAGTTGTCTGGGATACATGTAGTGACAATGGTGGGTCTGGTCATTGTTAGCGGCAACGTTTCGGCCGCGGTGGTGGGAAGCGAATAAACCTCAGAACCAACGTCTGCCTGCGACAGGCGAATTTCCACAGGTAGTCCTGCCGCATAAACTGTAGCGCCCGGGATCGCCTCAACACGGCTCAAGATTGCAGGGCTTTCTCGACGGCTCGAATGCGGAGCTCTCGGCTGAACAGGTCACAGAGCTGCAAGCATTGGTCGACT
>CABTZC010000217.1 GCA_902489185.1 uncultured Brevibacterium sp.
GCAGAAGAACCTAAGGCTGAAGAGGCTCCTAAGGAAGAACCCAAGGAAGAGCCTAAGAAGGAAGCCGACAAGCCTGCAGAAACCAAGACGCAGTCCGTCAAGGGCATTTCACGTCCTAACGCTGGCGCATACGTGACTCCTTTGGTTCGTAAGCTCGCACGCGAAAAGGGCGTTGACCTGGACACGGTGGAAGGCACTGGTGTCGGTGGACGAATTCGTAAGGAAGACGTCCTCAACGCTGCTTCTTCTTCCTCGTCAGCTGCAACCACCTCGGCACCTGCTCCAAAGGGTCCTCACAAGGTCGAGATCCCAGAAGACGTGAAGAAGCTACGCGGAACCACGCAGAAGGCCTCCCGTATTCGCCAGACTATTGCGTCCCGCATGCGCGACTCTCTTCAGAACTCCGCTCAGCTCACACAGGTGATCGAAGTGGACATGACTCGTGTCGCCCGTCTGCGCAAGCAGCACAAGGACGCGTTCCAGAGCGCTCACGGCGTGAAGCTGACCTTCCTGCCGTTCTTCGCAAAGGCTGTTGTCGAAGCCCTGCAGGTGCACCCCAAGGTCAACGCACAGTACGACGTGGACGCGAAGGAAATCACGTACTTCGACCACGAGAACCTGGCAATCGCGGTAGACACCGAACGCGGTCTGCTGGTTCCTGTTGTCAAGGATGCCGGTGGTATGTCGCTGGCTGAACTGTCGAAGTCGATTGACGACATTGCCGAGCGCACCCGTTCAGGCAAGATCGGTCCCGACGAACTGTCTGGTGGAACTTTCACGATCACCAACATCGGTTCGGTAGGCGCGCTCTTCGACACGCCAATCATCAACGCACCTCAAATGGGTATCCTAGGCACCGGTGTTATCACCAAGCGCCCAGTCGTGGTCAAGACCGCAGACGGCGAGGAATCAATCGCGATCCGCGACATGGTGTACTTGCCGCTGACCTACAACCACGAACTGGTTGACGGTGCTGACGCAGGACGCTTCCTGCAGACCATCAAGGCTCGTTTGGAAGAAGGAAACTTCGAAGCCGACCTTGACCTGTAAGATAAGTCGCGCTTAGAACAAAGCGGGAGGTGTATCTGCACCTCCCGCTTTGTTCATTCTTGCTTACTCTGTGACTTCCCAGACACGCCACCTCTTGTCCACCTTCTTAAGTGTGAGTGTGAGGCGCACGCCGGTTTGCGGGTGTGCGGTGACAGTTGCTGTGACCACGGCCGATTCTGAGGTTTCTTTCACCACGTCGATGTCCGTTGCGTCGATTGCAATGTCCGCTCCCCCGTACTTGTGGATGTCGGCGAACTTCTCGGCCTTGCGTGCCGGCGATCCGTCCACCGTGAGAGAGCGCAGGAGTTCCTCGTCCGTGGTGCTGAAAGCCAGTGCGCGTTCATTGCACAACCGGATGACAGCGTCGTGAGCGGACTCGGCTTTAGGCGCCGTGTGATTCGGGGTGCGTGATGCTGCGTGTGGTGCGGTCTCGAATGTCTCTCTGGGTGCGTCATTGGCAACAGTTCGGTCACTCCCCCGTGGAAAGAACGCAATCCCCACAATGACAGCGACGACAGCTACACCAGCCGCAATAATCATGAAGTCGTACCGCCGAGGTCGTTTACGGGTATGTCTGTTTCTCCGGGTGGGGTGTGAGCGGGAGGAATGCGCGCGTATGGGCCGTTGAGGGGCATTTGACGGCTCGTTGTTACGAAGTGTCGCCACAACCGTTGGGAGCTCCGTCGTAGGGGCATTGGCAGCGTCATTGCGCAGTTCGTGCCCGTGGGGATCGGCGTCACCTTCTTCGTGACCGTTACCGTGCTCCTCGCGATTTGCGGCAGGTTCACGGGGCTGATCGTGCGGACCGTTCTTTTTGTGGAGGTTCCGTAAATACTCTTCAATGGGTTCCATAACAGCAGATCCATTCCGGTTTCGACACCGAACAACGCTGTTTGGTGTCGTTTGATGGTGTTTAGAATACTTTGTAATCAAAAGAAAAACTAGACCCGACGGCTGAGTAATACTGGGTCACCTGTATTTGGGTGTTGTGCCTAACGGGTCTAGGGTTGTCGTTATGGCTTTCACTGTCGAAAAGTTGGGCTTTGCTCCCGACCTTGTTGACTACGCAGATGCATTACGTGTACAGAATCAGTACCACAGTGACGTGGTGAACGGGACGCGGGAATCCACTCTCCTGGTACTGGAACACAGCGCTACATACACTGCCG
This sequence comes from uncultured Brevibacterium sp., assembly GCA_902489185.1. Lineage (GTDB taxonomy): Bacteria > Actinomycetota > Actinomycetes > Actinomycetales > Brevibacteriaceae > Brevibacterium. The sequence continues at coordinate 2,220 of CABTZC010000217.1, forward strand.
GTAAACGGACAGAGCCCCATGAGAGACCTCGGGACGGAACACCGGTCATCGACATTGACCGAGGTGGGAAAATTACGTGGCACGGCCCCGGCCAGTTGGTTATTTACCCCATCTACCGGCTGCGTGAAGCGCACCAGGTTCGCCTGTATGTGGACCAAATCGAGAAGGCCGGGATCGAGTTGTTGGCCGAGTATGGCATTCAAGCCGGGCAGGTCGACGGTCGCTCGGGAGTGTGGCTACCTGCAACCGGCACCAAGCCGGAACGCAAGATCCTCGCTATTGGGATTCGCATCCACCAGGGCGTGGCCATGCACGGACTGGCGCTCAACTGTTCGAACTCCACTGATGGGTTCGACATGATCGTCCCGTGTGGCATCGCCGACGCGGGCGTCACCTCAATCTCCGACGAAATCGGCAGAACCGTCAATCCCAGCCACGTTGCAGATCGCCTCATTGAACTCTTAAACACCCACATCACCGCATAAGAAGGAACGAAATAGTGACAGTTGCCCCGGAAGGTCGCAAACTGCTTCGTGTTGAAGCACGTAACCAGCAAACTCCTATCGAGGACAAGCCCAAATGGATCAAAGCGAAAGCGAACATCGGGCCTGAGTTCACCGAACTGAAATCTCTGGTTCGCAACTCCAAACTCAACACGGTGTGCGAAGAAGCGGGGTGCCCCAACATTTTTGAGTGTTGGGAGGACCGAGAAGCTACCTTCCTCATTGGCGGTGAACAGTGCACGCGTCGGTGTGACTTCTGTCAGATTGACACTGGTAAGCCACAAGCGCTCGACCGTGACGAACCCCGTCGTGTGGCAGAGTCGGTGGCAAAAATGGGTCTTCGCTACTCAACTGTCACAGGTGTTGCGCGTGACGATCTGGCTGACGGTGGTGCGTGGCTCTACGCTGAAACCGTGCGCCGAATCCACGCACTCGAACACGCCGACGGGCAAGGAACCGGAGTCGAACTCCTTATTCCGGATTTCCAAAACCGTGACGACGACCTCGACGAAGTGTTTTCATCTCGTCCAGAAGTTTTGGGTCACAACCTGGAAACCGTGCCGCGTATCTTCCGGCGTATCCGTCCCGCGTTCCGCTACGAACGTTCTCTCGAAGTGATTACAAAAGCACGTAAGGCCGGGCTCATCACGAAGTCGAACCTGATCCTGGGCATGGGCGAGACGAACGAAGAAGCCGTCGAAGCTCTGCGAGACCTACACGAAGCAGGAACCGACCTTGTCACCATTACGCAGTATCTGCGTCCCAGTTCTCTTCATCACCCGATTGACCGCTGGGTGAAGCCACAAGACTTTGTTGAACTCCGCGACGCGGCCGAAGAGATTGGATTCCTGGGTGTCATGTCAGGTCCTCTGGTCCGCTCGTCATACCGTGCTGGGCGCTTGTGGGCCGGCGCGATGCGGAAACGCGGGCAGCAAATCCCTGCCCACTTAAGTCACTTGGACAAGGAGTTCCCAGCCAAACAGGAGGCTCAGTCAGTGGTTGATACGTTTGGTGCCGGCGACGAGGTAAAATTTTAGGTCGAAGTAAACGTACACAAACGAGAGACTATGGCTGACAAAGAAAAACGCTCCGGCGGCTTGTTCAAACGTAAACCAAAGGACCCTGCAAACCCAGGGCGTATTGCGCAGATGCGTGAA
>CABTZC010000218.1 GCA_902489185.1 uncultured Brevibacterium sp.
ACACCCATGACACTACACACACCTCGCACCCCGTCTGCAGTCGACAACGTTGCCGAAGAATACGCACGACAGGTGTACCAGAACTCCCCGTCCATGCGAATCATGTCCGGCGTCGACGGAGACCCGTACGAACTCGACGACTACTCCCCTGCTGCCGCCGCGCGGCACGATGAACTCAATGCCCACACGCTGGCCGAACTCGACAAAGCCGAAACCACCTCGGCCAATCTTGACAGCGTTGACGCCGTCACGCTTGACGCCATGCGTGAACGTCTAGGGCTCGAACGCGAACTCCACGAACGCGGACTGGACTCCGGGGACCTCAACGTCATCGCCTCCCCCATACAGGACCTCCGCGATCTCTTTGACCTGGTTCCCACCCAAACGGCAGAGGACTGGGACCACAATGCTGGCAAACTCGCCAACATCCCAACCGCGCTGGCCGGATACCGCGACGCGCTTCAGGCTCGGGTCGCTTCCGGCAAAGCACCTGCGATCCGCCAGGTCAAACGCGTGATCGAACAGGCCCAAGAACTCGCTCAGCGTGACGGTCACTACAGCAAATTCATTGCCAAGGCACGCGGAACCGTCGACGACGGCCTACACACGCGGCTCACGGAGGCTGCGGCGGCGGCACAAGACGCGATGGCACAGATCGCGCAGTTCCTCACGGTCGAAATCGCCCCGCTGGCGGTTCAGAATGACGCGTGCGGACGCGAGGACTATGAACTGTTCTCTCGTCAGTTCTTGGGCGCTCAAGTGGACCTCGACGAAACCTACGAGTGGGGCTTGGACCAGTTGGCGCACATTGACGCTGAGCAGAAGAAAGTCATCGAAAAACTGTACCCAGGGGCCACGCTTGCCCAAGCGTTTGAAGCGCTGAACAACGACCCCAAGTACACCATCCACGGGCTCGACGCGCTCAAAGCGTGGATGCAAGAAAAGGCCGACGACGCCATCGCCATGCTGGCAGGTACTCACTTTGATATCGCAGAGCCACTCAAGACGATTGAGTGCATGGTGCTTGAAGATGGCACCGGAGGCATTTACTACACGGGTCCCACCGACGATTTCTCCCGCCCAGGTCGCATGTGGTGGTCCGTCCCCCGAGGTGTCGAAACGTTCGCAGCGTGGCAAGAGCTGACAACGGTCTACCACGAGGGTGTCCCCGGTCACCACTTGCAGGTAGCCCAGGCAACCTACCTGCGAGACACGCTCAACACGTGGCGCCGCAACCTCTGTTGGGTTTCCGGTCACGGAGAAGGGTGGGCGCTTTACGCCGAACGATTCATGTATGAACAGGGCTTCTTGGAGGAGCCTGCATACTACTTTGGGATGTTGGACTCGCAGCGCTTGCGTGCAGCGCGCGTGTGCTTGGACATCGGTGTTCACCTGGGCAAGGAAGCGCCTGAGTCGATTGGCGGTGGCACGTGGGACGCTGACAAGGCGTGGACGTTTCTCACCGACAACGCCGCAATGGACCGTAACTTCTTGGCGTTTGAGTTGGACCGCTACCTGGGCTGGCCGGGACAGGCACCGTCGTACAAGGTGGGTCAGCGACTATGGGAACAGGCACGCGACGCGGCTGGTGGTTCACTCAAGGACTTCCACACGCGTGCTCTCAACCTTGGATCGGTTGGTCTGGACACCCTCATGCGCGCTCTGTGACATAGCGTGTGCGCTACAGCCGTCTGCGCAACTCTTGAGCAAGGTGGAGCGCTTGGCGCGTCTGATCGTCTGAAGCCCCGTATTCAGGTTGGCAGTCCGTTAAGAGGACAACCATTTGGTCAGCGAGAACCCGGTCACTCAGGTGCGGAACGGTTCCAGTAGCGCGCACATCAGCCAAATCCTGAAGGCACATACGAATACGCTCCCGGCGCGAAACATTGTTCGCGTCGGGAGCGTTTAACTGTGCAGTTGTAAAACTGGAAATTCGGATTCGCAGACGTCGGATCTCCTCGTGAAGATCTTCCGCGTGCGTATTCATATCAGTCTCGGAAGTACGAAAGAATACGCAGAATTTCGATGTACAGCCACACGAGCGAGGTCATGAGGCTGAAAGCACACATCCACGAGTACTTTTCTGGGATGCGTCCCACGCTCTTTTCGATCATGTCGAAGTCGCTCACCAAGGTGAGCGCCGCAAGAATGATCGCGACTCCGGAAATCAGAACACCCAGTGGCATGTTGATACCCATGAGGTTGATCTCGATTGCGCGAGCGTTCATGTTCCCACCGGAGAACATTGCGAAGGCAAAGTTAATGAGCGCGAAGATCGCGTAGCCACCCACGGCCAGCATGAGGAACTTGGTGAACTTGGGTGACATGCGAATGACGCGGAACTTGAACAGAACGAACATCAGTCCGAACACGGCAAGCGTACCCAAAACGGCCTGCATGACGATGCCTGCGTACTGCGCGTTGAACATCTTTGAAATTCCGCCAACGAACACACCTTCGAACACGGCGAAGGTGAGGATCAGGACGGGTGAGGGTTCGCGCTTAAATCCGTTTACCAGACCTAAGACAAGCGCAATGATGCATGCTGGTAGTGCCAGCATTGGGGCGAACCAACCAACGGCTGCTCCTGCGAGCAAAATTCCAAATGACAGTAGCGACTTCATGTACACGTCGTCGTACGTCATCATGCGGTCTTGCTGAACACGGTGTTCCGTGGTCGCCGAAGGTGCCATGTACATCGAGTTCAGTTCATCTGCCGAAGGAGTCTGAACGGAGTTCATCCCCTGGCGAACTGAGCGGCCCATGAGAGGGTTACTCATAAAAAATCCTCCTGTGATTGATATGTCCAAGCCTAACTGAACGACCTATCTGTATGGGAAACCCCCGGGTGGGTGTTTTTGTTCCACCCGGGGGTTTTACTCAGCGAAAAGTCAGCGTGCTACGGAAGCTCGTAGGTGGTCTGTGCGCCGGGACCCATGGGGATACCCGTTGCCCACCATCCGAAGAACAGAAGTCCCCATGCAACGAACATCGCGAAAGCAAGCGGAATTGTCAGGGACAGTAGCGTTCCGATCCCCGCATCCTTCTTATACCTCTGTACGAAGCCCAGAATCATGACGAAGTACGGGCTCATCGGGGACACGATGTTCGTGGTGGAGTCACCAATGCGGTATGCCGCCTGGGTCACCTCGGGAGCAATCCCCAGAAGCATCAACATAGGAACGAGCACGGGAGCCATCAACGTCCACAGACCGGATCCCGAGGTGATAAACAGAGCTCCGATGGCGGTCAGGATGTATGCCCCGAGCAGAATCACGATGGCTGGGGTGTTAGCGCTCTGGAAAAACTCAGCACCCTTAATGGCCAGAATTTCGCCCAGCTTACTCATTTTGAACAGCGCCAAGAACTGTGACGCGGCAAAGAACAACAGAAGCACGGGAACCATAGGCGTGAGTCCCTGGACGATCATGTCGGGCACGTCGGCGGGTCGTTTGATGGACTTGGTGACGATTCCGTACACAATACCCACGACAAAGAACCCGAACCCGATGATTGCGGCGATGCCTGCCATGAGTGGCGACTTGGGACCAAATGCTCCTTCTTCGTCACGCAGGAACGAACCTTGAGGCAGAGCCAGCACGAATAGCAGTACACCGCACAGAACGGTTGTGATGAGGGCGATCCAGATGCCGCGCTTTTCCAGCGGCGTGAGTGCCTTCGTGAGGTCGGCGTCGGTGGACGTGTCGCTGGTGTCGTTCTCTTGTGCGTCAGGTTTCAGTTCTTCACCACGCTTGTTCAGCAGGGTTTCGGTGACGAGCACAATAGCCCCAGCGACCACAAACATCGACACGAAGTTGAAATAGAAG
>CABTZC010000219.1 GCA_902489185.1 uncultured Brevibacterium sp.
GAGCAGGGCGGTGAATGCTGTGGCTGGTCCGGCCATAAAGACCGGGCGCGTCTCACGGAACTGTTTCAAGGCAACCGCGGGGTCGAAACGGTAGTTGAGCACCAACGTGGCCTTGGTTGCGATTGAGGCCAAGAAAATACATACGAACCCGGTGATGTGGAACACCGGAGCCATTTGGTAGAATGTCAGCTTGGGTTCGAAGCTGTAGCGGTGCACCATCATGAGCGAGTTCACGCCCAGGCCTTTGAACGGCAGGAGCGCACCCTTAGATTTGCCCGAAGTTCCCGAGGTGTAGCCGATGAGGCCCACCGCGTCCGGGTCGTGCGCGCGTTTGTTGACGGTGATCGTGGCACCGTCGTGTTCTTTGAGCACGGTGAGGAAGTCGGGCTTACCCGTGTCGATCTGTTGCGGGAACATGTCGAAAATGGCTGGTTCGTTGGTGGTGACAAAATCGTGTTCGCCCACCGTCACCACCAGTGGAATGTCACCGGCGTGGTCCTTCACCCGATCCATGTACGCGGCTGCCGAAACCACGAGTGCTTTCACCCCGGAGTCACTGAAAATGTGGTCGAGTTCGTCCCGGTACATGGGGTTGAGCGGGACAACAACTCCGCCCAGTTTCCACACGGCGATCACCGTGATCATGTAGTGAGGAACGTTTTGCAGGTACACGCCCAGTGGGTCGCCTTCGCCAAAGCCGTTTGCGGCTAGGTACGCCGCGAACGCGTCACTCATGCGGTCGACTTCGCTGTAGGTAAGTTCGGTTCCGTAGTAAAAGATCGCGGGGTGTTCAGGAACCTCGTTGACCGCGTCAATCCACAGATCAAGCGGTGGTGTGAGAGGAATAGGTGTCGCGTCCTCAGGGTTATCGAACGCGGTTTTTAGCCAAGGTTTTTCGTCAATCCAGCTCATGGGTCACTCCTTTGTGACAAAGACGCCGGGTGGCGCAGGGCCACCCGGCATCAGGGTTTCTAACAGACTTCGAACAGTCCTGCGGCGCCCATGCCACCACCAACACACATGGTGACAACAACGTACTTAGCGCCGCGTCGTTTGCCTTCGATGAGTGCGTGCCCGGTCAGGCGCGCACCGGTCATTCCATACGGGTGTCCAACCGAGATACCGCCACCGTTGACGTTGTACTTCTCTGGGTCAATTCCCAAACGGTCACGGCAGTACAGGGCTTGAACAGCAAACGCTTCGTTGAGCTCCCACAGGCCAATGTCGTCGACCGTCAGCCCGTGTTGCTTGAGCAGTTTTGGAACCGCGTACACCGGTCCGATCCCCATTTCGTCAGGGGCCAGACCCGCTACCGCGATCCCTCGGTAGATGCCCAGTGGCTCCAGGCCACGGCGTGCAGCCTCGGCGTCGCTCATGAGAACTGCTGCCGATGCGCCGTCGGATAGCTGTGATGCGTTGCCGGCTGTGATGCACGGAGTGTCAGACAGTTCGCTTGGCTCCAGCACTGGCTTGAGGCTTGCGAGTCCTTCAAGCGTTGTGGACGGACGGTTACCTTCGTCCTTGGTGAGCGTCAGCGTCTTTTCCGAGATCTCTTTTGTCTCTTTGTCCTGCACCAACATGGTGGATTCCAAAGGAACAATTTCGTCGTCGAACTTGCCCGCTTCTTGGGCTGCTGCCGTGCGCATCTGCGACTGGTACGAATACTCGTCCTGAGCCTCACGGGACACGCCATACCGCTTAGCAACGACCTCGGCGGTTTCCAACATGGAGTAGTACGTGTCCGGGCGGTGCTCAACGATCCACGGGTCTTTGGTCTTGAACGTGTTCATTTTGTCGTTCTGAACCAGCGACACGGACTCCACGCCACCACCCACAGCGATGTTCATGCCATCAACCAGAATCTGTTTGGCGGCAATCGAAATAGCCATCAGACCCGAAGCACACTGACGGTCCACGCTCATTCCGGATACCTCTACAGGCAGACCCGCACGGATCGCCGCCTGACGTGCCACGTTGCTACCCTGGGCACCCTGTTGAAGGGCTGCACCGATGATGACATCTTCAACTTCGCCACCTTCAAGACCGGCGCGCTTGACTGCGTGTTCGATCGCGTGACCAGCGAGTGTTTGCGACTGCGTGTTGTTGAACGCACCGCGGTATGCCTTACCAATGGGGGTGCGTGCCGTTGAAACGATAACTGCGTCTGTCATAAGTGCCCCCCCTAGTTGCGTGGCCCACCGGCGACGTAAATGACCTGGCCGGAAACGAAGCCGGCACCTTCTGATGCCAAGAACGACGCGGTGTGGGCAATGTCGTCTGGGACGCCCGGGCGTCCCACAGGGATTTGCGACGCGTTGAGTTTGACGAACTCTTCCCAATCCATGCCCAGGCGTTCCGCCGTGGCCTTGGTCATGTCGGTTTGGATGAACCCAGGAGCAATCGCGTTGGCGGTCACCCCGAACTTACCCAGTTCAAACGCGTACGTCTTGGTCATGCCCTGAATCCCGGCTTTAGCTGCCGAATAGTTGGTCTGTCCGCGGTTACCCAGCGCCGAGGTGGACGACATGGAAATGATGCGACCAAATTTTTCTTCTACCATGTACTTCTGCACGGCTTTGGTCATGATGAAGTTACCCGTGAGGTGAACGTCCAAGACCTTGGTGAAGCCATCCAGTGGCATTTTGAAGAGCATGTCGTCGCGAATGATGCCTGCGTTGTTCACCAGAATGGTGGGCGCGCCCAGTTCCTCAGCGATGCGTTCGACGGCTTGGGTTGCCGACTCTTCGTTGGTGACATCGGCACCAATTCCCAGTGCCTTGCCGCCTGCCGCTTCAATTTCTTGAACAACGGACTGGGTGTCTTCTTCGCGCAGGTCGATGACAGCTACGTTGTGCCCGTCCTGTGCGAGACGAGTAGCGATAGCAGCGCCAATTCCGCGAGCTCCACCGGTGACAATTGCAGTTCTCTTCACAATCAACCTCTATTCTCCACGTCTGTGTGGTCTATCACATTCTTAACCGAACACTCGTTTAGATGCAACCGATTCTCACGTGTGTTCAGTCCTCGTCGACCGTGTCGAACAGATCGATCGATCCCGCCCCCACGCGCCTGACAACGGGAGCGCCACTTGAGAAGTCCACAACAGTCGACGGAGTAGTTCCTGGCACCCCAGAAGCCACGATCACATCGACAAGTTTGCCAATGCGCGCTTGAACGTCAACAGGATCACTCAAAGGCTCGTCTTCGCCCGGTAACAACAAGGTGGACGACAGGATCGGCTCCCCCACGCGTTCAATCAGATCCAGCGACAGTCGGTTGTTGGGAATGCGTGCTCCCACGGTTTTCTTCTTGGCGTGCATCATACGCCGGGGAACTTCTTTTGTAGCCTTGAGAATAAACGTATATGGCCCGGGCGTGAGCGCTTTAATGGTGCGGAAGGCGCTGTTGTCGACAATGACAAACTGGCCCAGTTGAGCGAAATCGTGACACATGAGCGTGAAGTGGTGTTTTGTGCTCAGCTGTCGAATTCGGGTAATGCGCTCGATCCCATCTTTGTTGTCGAGCGAACACCCAAGTGCGTAACACGAGTCCGTTGGATAGGCGATCAAACCGCCGTGTTTGATCACATCAACAACAGATGAAACGAGGCGTGGTTGAGGGTTTTCCGGATGGATTTCAAGAATTTCAGCCATGCTTTATTTTATGGCGTCCCCCGAGGTGGTTTGTGGGTTTTCTAGGTCTTCTGCATCTCCCGAGGTGGCTTGTGAGTCCTCTTCCGGCTCCGGGATGGGAGCCAGTTCCGAGGTGGGCTCGGGCTCAGCGTCAGATTCTACCTCCCGACGGCTCATGAGA
>CABTZC010000220.1 GCA_902489185.1 uncultured Brevibacterium sp.
AGTGACTGCTCATTATGGCTGGCATGTGCTAGTGGGGGGGTGGGCCTTCATTCGCCCAGCCACCCGCCTCGTGTGTTTGCTTCAGTCAGGTGTCAGTCGCCGACGGCTTCGATGCCGCGCATCACGATGTTGGCATCAGGTTCGTAGACGACGCTGGTGTCCTTGTCGTCGTATTCGACCGTGTTGAGGAAGTAGCGCATGGCGTTGAGCCGGGCTCGCTTCTTGTCGTTGGACTTCACCGAGATCCACGGGGCGTGATCGGTGTCGGTGCGCAGGAAGGTCTGTTCTTTCGCTTCCGTATAGTCGTCCCAGCGGCCCAGTGATTCGAGGTCCATGGGTGACAGTTTCCACTGGCGCACGGGGTCGATCTGGCGGATGGCAAAGCGGGTGCGCTGTTCGGCTTCCGTCACGGAGAACCAGAACTTCGTCAGGTGGATGCCGGCCTCAACGAGCATGCGTTCGAACTCCGGGGCCTGGCGCATGAAGACCTCGTACTGGTCGTCCGTGCAGAAGCCCATGACGCGCTCGACATTGGCGCGGTTGTACCACGAGCGGTCGAACATGACGATCTCACCGCGCGTGGGCAGGTGCCGAATGTAGCGCTGGAAGTACCACTGGCCGGATTCTTCTTCCGTCGGCTTGGCCAGCGCCACGGTGCGAGCTGAGCGCGGGTTGAGGTGTTCCGTGAAGCGCTTAATGGTTCCGCCCTTGCCGGCGGCGTCACGACCTTCGAACACGATGACGTTGCGCAGGCCGTTGTCTTCGGCGAAGTACTGGTACTTCAGAAGTTCGATCTGCAGCTTGTACTTCTCGATTTCATAGGCTTCCCGGTCCATCAGGGTGTCGTACGGGTAGCCTTCGCGCCACGTTTCAACGGCTTTGCCGTCAGGGCTGATGAGGTGCGGGTCAGGAGTGTGCCCGTCTACAACCGTGTAGCCCTCCGTGCGGAGTTTGTCGATGTATTCGCGCAGGTTTTCTTTTGGGTGGGGGTGCATACAGGCTCCTTTACTTGCTTCTCTTTCCACTTTACGCACCGAGATTGACACGAGGTGAACAGGCGCACAGATTGCTGCTGTTGAAGGTTCGGCGGCTGGGCGGCGGGGGTCAGGGAGCTGCAGATTCTTGCTCTGGGCACCCGGCACTGATTCCGCCTTCCGCGGCGCAGTCCTGCTAAGCTCGAGGGGCTGTTCGAGCACGTTTTCGGCCAGCATGTGTGCCACTCCCCCTATAGCCCAATCGGCAGAGGCAGTCGACTTAAAATCGATTCAGTGTGGGTTCGAGTCCCACTGGGGGGACTTTTTTGGTTCTGCGTGATTTCGCCGTGTTCCATTCATGCCGCACGAACGTGCGTAGAGTGTTCCCGTCATGTGCCCCTGACGGTGTAGGGGAAACTCAGATTTTGGGTATAAGAAAACCCACCCAGATAACCCGGGTGGGTTCACTATCTTTATCGGCTGTATGTGGTTACGAGACAGGCTTCGAGGCTGTAGCGTTCTTCTTCGCTCGGATTTTGTCCTGCCACTCCATGAACTCTTCAAACTCCTGCTCAAGCATGAACTTTTCAGGAAGACCACGGAACTGCTCAACCAGGTGATCCGGCCAAAGAATCCCTTCGCGGCAAGTCTCTGTCCACAGCATTTCGAAAGCCGCATGCGTCTCGTTGTCTCGAATCAGAGAATCCGGGATCGACAAATCCTCGTCCGTGAGCCCGAGTTCCTGCACGACAAGCGCCCGCGCTTCGCTCGTAATCTCATCCAAAGCATCAGGGCGGCGCATCAGGTCTCACTCTCCTGCCAGTTTGTAAATACTTGATACACGAACGCGCCCAGCTTTATTAACACTCACCGCAACACGCACGCGATGTCCGTTTACAACACCAGACTAGCGTGTTGCCAAAAACACAGATGCTGAACTTCAACGACGACCGCAGAACAGCCTCTGCAGCTTTAACGATGTCGTGTTTCGCCCGCCTCACTGGAAAGGACCCCCGGCCCAAACACTTCCACCACCACACATTCAGGTCGATCGTCCCATCCTCAGTAAACCGGCGCTTACCCATCACACCGTCCGTCAGATCATCTGCGGCAGTCGTGATGGCGCGGTTCAGAATTTTGTGGGCAAAATGTGGGCAAACAGCGCATGCGCGCCCCACACCCCGTAGCCGGATTCTGCGCCTTAGCAACAGCTTCCACGGCGACATTTTCCGGCTAACGGGAGTCTTTCTGCGGCTAACGGGTGGAATCCGGCTACGCGGTGTCCTGCTGCTGCGGATCGGTTCGCCACCGCCGAACCACGCCAGCGCTATCACAGTAAGTGGGTCACGGGGCACGGAACTCTGCCCAGGTACAAACTCCCCAAGCCTGACGCTCACATAGGCAGCACCCGGGGCTGGAAACTGGAAACAATCGAGCGGTGGAACAGGTCACGGCGAGGCCAAGGCGCCCGGTCGGATCTGGCCAACACGAAACTCTGACCGTTATAAACGGTCCACCGCCGCACGGGAAACTCAACTTTTGGGGGTTAATACTCATTTTGTGTGTACAGGATAGGGGTCTTGGCCAGTAGTCCGTAGGGCTTCAGGGGTGTGTACATGCTCTGAAAGCATGTGGGGTGACCGGTTCTAGGAATCAGCCCCGATGTGGTGTATGCGCAAACAAGCTCGTCAAGAACGGTAAGACCACCGCTGGACGGACGCGCTGGCGCTGCAAATCCTGCGGCGCTTCGATAACCCAACACCGGCCGGATATCACCCGGCACGCTGAGTTCCAGGCGTTCTTGTCCTGGCTGTCCGGTCCTGCTGGGATCAACCGGCTCGACGTGAGCGCATCGACGTTTAGACGCCGAACGGCTTGATGCTGGAACGTCACACCGACCATCGTGCCGACTGGCGAAATCCATCACCAGATCATGCTCGATGGCACCTATTTCAACGGCTGGTGCGTCCTCATCGCTCATACCGGCTGCCATGTCATCGACTGGCAGTGGTGCGACCGGGAAAAGCTCGCCTCCTGGACAGCGCTACTGGCCCGGATCCCGGCACCGGCCTACGCGATCGTCGATGGCAACGGGCCGTTGCGGAAGGCTTTGAAGAACTGCTGGCCGGATACGAAGATCCAACGCTGCTTCTTCCACATCCGTAACGCCGCCCACCGGCATCTGACACGCACACCGAAACTGCCAGCCAACCAGCAACTCCTAGCCCTGTACAAGGCCCTTTCCACCGTGAGCAGCCTGGATGAAGCAGCCGCCTGGACGGCCTCGTTCCTCAGCTGGGAAGCGACCTGGCAGACGTTTCTCAATCACCGCACCTACGCCGGGAAGAACACACCCCGGCCAGCGCACGCGAATCCGAACCAGAAATGGTGGCACACCCACATTCGAACCCGACGCGCACACAAACTGATCACCGGGCTCCTGGCCGACAACGAACTGTTCACCTGGCTAGATCCCGACGCACCGAAACCTGTTGCTGCGACCACGAACCCGTTAGAAGGCGGTCCGAACAAAGCAATCAAGGACTTCCTCAGACACCACCGCGGACTCACCGCCGACCATGCCCGCCGCGGCGTCGACTGGCTGCTCTACCAGCACACCGAACACCCCCGCGACCCCTGGAGCTTCGTCACCGAAGCCCACTGGAACCCGCCCAGAACAAGGCCACAAGCCCCTACCGATGAACTCATCAGGCCAGCCGCCTACGACACCGCTTTCAGCTACGAAAACGGCATCGGAATCCAACAAGGATGGGCCGGCAGACACCACTGACACGCCGAACCCATACACACATTTTGAGCATTAACCC
>CABTZC010000221.1 GCA_902489185.1 uncultured Brevibacterium sp.
CGCCGTCCACATACAAAACCTGCCCCGTCATTGAACGGTTCTCAGCCGAAACAAGGAACGCCAACACGTGCGCAATGCTTTCTGGCTTCACAGCTCCGTTCAGTGGCGCAGGCATTGAACCAAATGCAAGCTTGCGGCCCTCTTCCGTAGCCAGCAGCTCCGTAGTCATTGGGGTTTCAACCACACCAGGTCCTACTGCGTTGATCGCAATTCCGCGGCCCGCGAATTCCTCAGTGGGAGCCACCTTGCGCATCCAAGTGACGATTGCGCGCTTGGACGCTGAATAGTTGGAGTACCCAATCTGCGGACCGGCCTCGGCGAGCTTGTCGCCGTGCGCCACTGCCTTTTCGCGTTCTCCGGCAAGGAGAAGTTCCACCAGCGAGTAGTCGGTAGGCTGAAGGGACGCCGCCGAGGCGGTAATGGCCACCCGCGGGTCATCCGACTTAGCGAGGAGCGGTGCGAGTGCCTGGATCGAGTCGATCGCACCAAAGTAGTTCACTTTGAGGTCAAGTGAGCTACTTGACTGAGTACCCGCGTTTGCAACAACTGCGTCAACGTGGTCGTGAGATTCGCTGATCTCTTGCACCATGCGGGAGATCGCCTCGGGGTCAGCCAAGTTCACATCCAGGTCTGCGCCCTTCAAGTCCACACCCACAACAGTGTGCCCCTGTGCACGCAAGACTTCAGCGGTCGTCTTTCCAATCCCGGAACCTGCACCGGTTACTACAACAATTCGCGACATAATTTCGCCCCTTACCTAACTAGGTATTAATCACTTTGAGGCTAACACAGGCGTCTCTTGGGCTCTGCGCCGAGTGCCAAGCACGTTAAGCTAATAGAGCCGAAAGGAGAAACGCCGTGACGATCATTGTGGGCTACGTACCCAAGGCACAAGGCAAGTCTGCCGTCGACACGGCGGTACGCATTGCACAGGACACCGGCGACCACCTCTTCGTCGTCAACGCCGGTGTTGGTGAAGCAGTTGATGACCCGTTGGTTGCTTCTCCCCAAGAACTGAACGATCTACGCGAACAGCTCGCCTCCACGGGAGTCCCCTACGAAGTTCACCAGTTCCTTCGCGGCAACGACGCCGTAGAAGAAATACTCGCGCTCGAAGAGGACCTCCCTGACGTGCGCATGATCGTCATTGGTACACCTCGGCGGTCACGCGTGGGCAAGCTTCTTCTTGGCTCAATTGCGCAGAACATCATTTCGCGGGCTACTTCCCCGGTCTTGTGTGTTAAAGCACCTCGGAGATAGTGGCGTCGCACGCTCGGTTAAACACCAGGCCGCCCCCAGTCTGATCACCTCACAACAAAAGCGCGCCACCCACAACGGGGTGACGCGCTTCCACGGCCCATAGACGGACCGGTAAGAAGAACTTAAGCGCCCAGAATTTCGCGCATGAGCGCAGCGGTTTCAGATGGAGTCTTACCCACCTTCACGCCAGCCGCTTCAAGAGCCTTCTTCTTTGCTTCGGCAGTACCGGAGGAACCGGAAACGATTGCACCGGCGTGCCCCATTGTCTTACCTTCTGGAGCCGTGAAGCCTGCAACATAACCAACAACAGGTTTGGTCACGTTTGCCTTGATGTAGTCGGCTGCACGCTCTTCAGCGTCACCACCGATTTCACCAATCATCACAATTGCTTCAGTTTCAGGGTCTTCCTGGAACGCTGCAATAGCATCGATGTGGGTGGTACCAATAACTGGGTCACCACCGATACCGATACAGGTCGAGAACCCGATGTCACGCAGTTCGTACATGAGCTGGTAGGTCAGCGTACCTGACTTGGACACCAGACCGATCTTTCCGCGCTTCGTGATGTTCGCGGGGATAATTCCAGCCAGTGCCTGCTCAGGTGAGATGATTCCTGGGCAGTTAGGACCGATGATGCGGGTCTTGTTGCCCTTCGCACACGCGTGTGCCCAGATTTCAGCGGAGTCCTGAACTGGGATACCTTCGGTGATGATCACCAACAAGCCAATTCCAGCGTCAATCGCTTCAAACGCCGCATCCTTGGAAAACGCAGGGGGAACGAACGCAACAGAAACGTCTGCACCAGTTTCCTTCATCGCTTCTTCAACGGAAGCGAACACTGGAAGTTCTACGTCGTTACCGTCTTTGTCCTTGTGCGACACCGTGGTGCCAGCCTTGCGAGCGTTCACACCACCCAGAACCTGGGTGCCGGCAGCCAGCATACGTGCGGTGTGTTTGGTACCTTCACCACCGGTAATACCCTGGACAATGACCTTTGATTCACTGTTGAGGAAAATCGACATGAGTGTAAGTCCTTTCCTGGTTACTTAGCTGCCAGTTCAGCGGCCTTGTCGGCTCCACCATCCATGGAGTCGACCGTGGTGACAAGTGGGTGGTTGGCCTGAGCCAGGATTTCACGACCTTCTTCAACGGCGTTTCCGTCCAGACGCACAACCAGAGGCTTGGTGGCGTTGTCACCCAGAATTTCCAGGGCCTTAACGATACCGTTTGCAACCTGGTCACATGCGGTGATTCCACCGAACACGTTCACGAACACGCTCTTGACCTGGTCATCTCCCAGGATGACGTCCAGACCGTTGGCCATCACCTCAGCGGAAGCTCCACCACCGATGTCCAAGAAGTTCGCTGGCTTCACACCACCGTGCTTTTCACCGGCGTAAGCAACAACGTCGAGGGTGGACATCACCAGTCCAGCACCGTTACCAATGACACCGACTTCACCGTCGAGCTTGACATAGTTGAGGTCGAGTTTCTTCGCTTTGAGTTCGAGTGGGTCTTCAGCCTGGATGTCGCGAAGTTCTTCGTGTTCTTCGTGACGGAATGACGCGTTGTCGTCCAGCGACACTTTTCCGTCCAGCGCCAGAATCGTGTTGTCTCCGGTCTTCACCAGAGGGTTAACCTCGACAAGCGTTGCGTCTTCTTCCTTGAACACGGTCCACAGCTGCTGCAGAACTGGAGCGACCAGACCAGCGGTTTCAGCGTCGAAGCCTGCTTCTTCAGCAATCTGCTTTGCCTTAGCTTCGTCAATACCTTCGATCGCGTCTACTGGAACCTTCGCCAGGGCTTCAGGACGTTCAGCCGCGAGGGTCTCAATGTCCATTCCACCTTCCTTTGAACACATTGCGAGGAAGGTGCGGTTCGCACGGTCCAACAGCACGGAGAAGTAGTATTCTTCAGCAATGTCGGCACCTTCGGCGATCATAACCTTGTGAGTAATGTGGCCTTTGATGTCGAGCCCCAGGATTTCTTCTGCGCGCTCTTTGGCTTCACCAGGGTTGTGAGCGAGTTTCACACCGCCGGCCTTACCGCGACCACCGATCTTCACCTGAGCTTTTACGACGACCGTGCCGCCGCCAAGTTCTTCAGCTGCCTTCTGTGCTTCTTCCGGGGTTGATGCGACCTTCGCCTTGAGCACGGGAACACCGTGCTTTTCGAAAAGGTCGCGGGCCTGATACTCGAAAAGATCCACGTCTATTTCCTTTAGTTGTAGATTTGGGCCACTTCCTTACGGAAGTTGTTCTCCTACGCATATCCCAGCCTCGTCCTCGCTGTAAGGCCCGCTCACACGAACGTGCGAACCGCTCACATTATGCGAGAAAAAAGCTGGTTCTACGCCCAGTTCCTCACTTTAGTCGTTTTAGCGCGCATGTCAGGTGCCGAACGAATATTTGATCGCAAATGTGACACGGCGCACTGGCTGCACGCATCAAGTATCTTGACAGCAAAGATTCTTAACGCCAACCTAAAATGTCTTAGACTTGCA